>JACUTX010000005.1 GCA_014859615.1 Desulfuromonadales bacterium
ACACCGATGATGCGCCAATACCTGGAGGTTAAATCCCGGTATCCCGATGCCATTTTGTTTTTTCGTCTCGGTGATTTTTATGAAATGTTTCTCGACGATGCGGTGACGGCGTCTCGTATTCTCAATATCACTCTAACGTCACGTAACAAGGGGGCTGACGACGAGATTCCCCTTTGTGGAATCCCGTTTCACAGTGCTCAGCCGTATATCGCCAAACTGGTGGCAAGCGGCCATAACGTTGCGATCTGTGAGCAGACGGAGGATCCCAAAACGGTCAAAGGGTTGGTCAAGCGGGATGTGGTGCGGGTGATTACCCCCGGCCTGGTTATCGATACCGACACGTTGCAACCGAATGAAAATAATTTTCTGGTCGCTGTTGTCTCCTCTGCTGATAACTGTTTCGGTCTGGCTCGCCTCGATATTACAACCGGCGAATTTCGTGTGACGCAGGTGGAGAGTATTGAGACGGTTCGCAGTGAGATCGCTTCACTCGATCCGGCTGAAGTGTTGCTCCCTGAAGAGGAAGAAGGGGTGGCCCTTCTGTCGGCGCTGGCGCAGGTATTGACTCATAGGGTGATTAACCGGATTCCGGCCTGGGCATGTGACGAAAAGAGTGCGACCGAACAGTTGCTGGCGACTTTTAACTGCGCCGGGGTTGACGCGTTTGGTTTTAAAGGGTTGCCCGCAGCGATCCGGGCGGCCGGCGCGGCGTTGCACTACTTGCTTGAGGCACAAAAAGGGGTGGTGCCGCATCTGCAACCGCCGATTACTTATCATGTCAGCGATTATATGGTTCTGGATGATGCGACCCGGCGGAACCTCGAACTGACAGTCACGCTGTTCGATCGCAGCAAAAAAGGGTCGCTCCTCTCGGTTCTGGATCGAACCGTTACGGCTATGGGTGGACGGAGACTGCGTCAGTGGATCAATCAGCCACTGGTCGATATTGAGCGGATTCAACTTCGTCAGCAGGCGATAGCCGAACTGGTTGAAGAACCGCTGCTGCGTGAAGATCTACGTGCGCTCCTCGATAATGTCTACGATCTGGAACGGCTCAACGGCAAGATCGCCATGGCCAATGCGAACGGCAAGGATCTGGTCGCCCTGAAAGTTTCGCTGCAGCAGCTGCCGCAACTGTTGACCCTCTTACGCTCATTACAGTCACCTCTCGCCACCAGGTTGGTGCAGGGCATCGATACGCTGCCGGAAGAAGTTGAGCTGATAACCCGTGCGCTGGTTGATGATCCCCCATTCTCCCTGCGTGAGGGAGGGGTGATCCGGGAAGGGTATCACCCCGGGCTGGATGAACTGCGCACGATCCGCCGCGAAGGGAAAGGGTGGATTGCCCGTCTCGAAACCGAGCAACGGGCCCGCACCGGGATCTCTTCACTGAAAGTCCATTACAATAAGGTGTTCGGGTATTATATTGAAGTTACAAAAAGTCACCTGCATCGGGTTCCCGAAGATTTTGTCCGTAAACAGACTCTGACGAATGCTGAACGCTATATAACTCCGGAGTTAAAAGAGTACGAAGAGAAGGTTCTCGGTGCTGAAGACCGGATGGCAGATCTGGAGTATGAACTGTTTCAGGCGGTGCGTCAGCAACTGGCTCGCCAGAGTGAACGGCTGCAACAGACCGCTTCGGCGCTGGCTCAGCTCGACGTGCTCTGCGGTTTGGCGGATGTGGCGCACGAACGCCGCTATAGTGTCCCGAAGGTCGATGCAAGTGATGTTTTAATAATCAGAGACGGGCGTCATCCGGTGGTTGAGGCGATGAGCCTTGATGAGCGGTTTGTTCCGAATGATGTCGAACTCGATCTTGAGCAGAACCAGATTTTGATTATCACCGGCCCGAATATGGCCGGTAAATCGACTTATATGCGTCAGGTTGCCCTGATTGTTCTGATGGCACAGATCGGCTCCATGGTCCCCGCCGCAAGCGCTCATATCGGGGTGGTCGATCGGATCTTTACCCGGGTCGGTGCCAGTGATAATCTGGCGCGAGGACAGTCGACCTTTATGGTCGAAATGATTGAAACTGCTAATATTCTCAATCACGCGACGCCGCGCAGCTTGATTATTCTCGATGAAATCGGGCGGGGCACCTCGACCTTTGACGGGGTCAGCATTGCCTGGGCTGTGGCGGAATTTTTGCATGAGAATGAGAAGGTTGCAGCTCGGACCCTTTTCGCGACTCATTACCATGAATTGACCGATCTGGCGGTGACCCATCAGCGCGTTCAAAATTATAATGTAGCGGTCAAGGAGTGGAGTGATCAGATTATTTTCTTACGCAAGATCGTCAAAGGAGGGGCGAGTCACTCCTACGGCATACAGGTTGGACGATTAGCCGGATTGCCACAGCCGGTTATCGATCGGGCGCGCGAGATATTGCGTAACCTCGAATCGGGTGAGTATGAAGCGCAAGGCGCGCCACGTCTGGCACGCAGAAAGGGGAAGTTGACGGAGCCGTTGCCGCAGCTCTCTCTCTTTGCGGAACGAGAGCGCGCCGTGAATGAGCGCCTTGATGAGATCGATGTCTCAGTTTTGACTCCGTTGGAAGCGTTGAACCTGATTGATGAGTTGAAGAGATTGAACAGATGATTCGTAAAATTATCGCCATCCTGATTCTGGTACTGTTGCCGCTTACGGCCTGGGGAGACAGTTCCCGCGCCGATTATGATCGGGCGCGCGCGAGCTACTATGCCCTGCAGGATTCACAGACGAAAAAACTCTATCGTCACAACTGGCAAAAGACGGTTGTGCTGTTCGATAATGTTCATAAAAAGAATCCCGAAGGGGCAAAAGCGGCTGATGCTCTTTATATGGCCGGTAAAACCTCAATGGAACTCTATACGATCTCAGGTTTGAAAGAGGATGCCCGCGCGGCTGTCGGCTATCTCGATCGACTTGCACAACTGTTTCCAGACAGCAGTCTGGCGGATGATGCTCTCGATATGTCGGCCAAGATTCACGAAACGATTCTGGATGAACCGATTCCGGCTTACCGGCGATATCAGCAGATTATCACTGACTACCCGCGTGGCGATATGCAGCAGCGTGCCAGGAGTAAAGTGAAAGAGCTGGCCCGCTATACACCTCAAGTCAGACCATCGCCAACACCAACACCAACGCCGGTCAGAGCTGAGAGCTCAGACAGCAAGCAGTTGCGCTCAATTAAATTCTGGTCAAATCCGGGCTACACCCGGATTGTGCTCGATATTGGTCAAGCGGTTAAATTTACTTCGAATTTTTTAAAAGGGGATCTCGATTCAGGCCGGGTTCCACGCATCTATGTCGATCTTGAACAGACGGCGCCGGGGAGCACGCTGACACGGGAGCAGTCGGTTAACGATGGCCTGTTGAAGCGAATTCGTGCTGGCCAGCCTGATCCGAATACGACCCGTGTCGTCCTCGATATCGAAAGTTTCAGAGATTATAAGATTGTCCCATACGAGGAGCCGTTTCGGATCGTCATTGATGTGTACGGTGAAGAGGCGGCCGATATGATGGTGGCCTCAATATCGCTGCAAGCAGAGTCAGGATCGATAACAGACTCTGTCGAGGATTCGATTGCCGATCTTCTCGCCCCGCCTCCGAAAGAGACGCCGCTTAAGGTACATATCCCTGAATCGCGGATCGGTGGCAAGTTGCGGCGGATTGTTGTTGACGCTGGCCACGGTGGCAGGGATCCGGGGGCCATCGGTCCCCGGGGGATCAAGGAGAAAGATGTCGTTCTTGCTCAGGCAAAGATCCTGGCAAAAAGTCTGGAAAAAAATCTCGGATGTGAAGTGATTCTGACCCGCACCGGGGATACCTATCTGCAGCTTGAGGAGCGCACAGCGATTGCCAACAAGGTGAAGGCGGATCTGTTTATTTCGATTCATGCCAATGCCAGCAACAATCGAAATGTTCGGGGGATTGAAACCTATTATCTCAATTTTTCCAAGAATGCCCAGGCGGTCGAAGTTGTCGCCCGGGAGAACAAAACCTCTCTCAAGCAGGTTGGCGATCTGGAGATGATTCTGCTCGATCTGTTGGCGAATTCAAAAATAAATGAATCGAGCCGTCTGGCGGCTGAAATCCAGAACTCTCTGGTCAGTTATCTCTATAAGGACTACAAGGTTAAAGATCTCGGGGTCAAGCAGGGCCCCTTCTACGTTTTGCTCGGTGCGACCATGCCGTCGGTGCTGGTTGAGACGGCGTTTATCAGTCATCATGAAGGGGAGAAACGTCTCACAAACAGGAAATATCAGGAGCAGACGGCCGACGCTATCGTCTCGGCGGTCCGCAACTATGCAACCGCCTTGAACCTGTTGGCAGCGCAGTAATATGGAAATCTCCCCGGACATCGCAATTAATTTTCCGGATAATCTGTTCGCAGCGGATTTGTCTTTTGCAGAGCGTCGTCCGGCGCTCTGCGCTGCGGGTCGTTCTCTGCTTGATGCGAGTCGGGCTGATCTGTTGCAACGGCACCGCAACGGTGCTTCAGGAAAGGAGATTGTCCGGGACTATACGCTGTTGATCGATCAGATGATCGTGACTCTGTTCCGGGCTGTTTCGGTCGATTTTTCTCCTGAGATTATCACTCATATCGCACTGGTTGCGACCGGTGGATATGGACGGGCCGAGTTGAATCCCCGCTCTGATATCGATATTATGTTTCTGACCAGTGGTCGTGCGGCACCCGAAGTTAAAACGGTTTCCGAGCGGCTCCTTTATCTGCTCTGGGATCTGGGCCTTGATGTCGGGCACAGTCTGCGTACAAATATGGACTGTCTGGAGGTTGCGGCGGCCGATGTGACCGTACGGACCTCGCTGCTCGATTCACGGTTTCTGACGGGTGACAAGGCTCTTTTTAACGACTACGAAAAAAACATTCTCCCGGATCTTCTTGGTAAAAACAGTCAGAAATTTATTGATGAAAAACTCGAAGAGCGTAATATCCGCCGGAGCAAGTATGAATCGACGGTCTATCTGCTTGAGCCGAACATCAAGGAGGGAGAAGGGGGGTTACGCGATCTGCATGCGGCGCTCTGGATCGCCCGGGTTAAATTCAAGGCAAAAAGTCTCAAAGAGCTGGTTATTAAGGGGGTCATCAGTGAGCAGGAAGCCGCTGCGTACAGAAGTGCCCTTGAGCACCTCTGGCGACTGCGGAATGAACTGCATTTTTTATCACCCCGCAAGAATGAGCAGCTCAATTTTGATCATCAGGAAAAAATTGCTCATTTCTTCGGCTTTCGCGATACCCGTAAAGCTCCGGCTGTTGAGCAGTTCATGCAGGATTACTATTTTCAGGCGACGCAGATTGAGCATCTCGCTTCAAACCTGATTAATCGGGCGACGCAGACTCAGGATGTCGGGACGGGGTTGATCGGTCGACTCGGCCGCCGGCAACTCGAATCATATTTTTACACACTGCGCAGTGAACTGCGCTTGAGTCGTTCATCTTTGTTTGAAACCGAACCGGAACAGATGATGAACGCCTTTTTGCTTTCGCACCGGCATCAAATCGAAATCAGTATCGAACTTAAGGGGCTGATTCGCGCCAATCTGCACAGGATTAACGATAAGGTCCGACGTGACAAAATCATGTCGGGAGGATTTCTGGAGATACTCCGGACCCTCAGGCCTAAAGTCGATGTTCTGCACGATATGCATCATCTGCAGTTTCTGAACTATTTCATCCCGGAGTTTCGTCGTATCTACTGCAAGGTACAGCACGATGCTTATCATATCTTTACCGTCGATATTCATTCGATTCTGGCCCTTCAGGAGATTGCTAAACTCTGGGATGGGGTTTATACCGAAAAGAAGCCGCTTCTGACTCGTCTGGCCGGTGATATCGGCAAGCGGGAACTGTTGATGCTGGCAGTACTGCTGCATGATATCGGAAAAGGGGAGGGGAAGAATCACGCTGATAAAGGGGCCGATATGATCCCGACCATCTCCCGGCGGTTTGGACTGAATCGGGAAGACAGCAACCGGCTCGCCTTTCTGGTTCGTCATCATCTCGATATGGCGCATATTTCACAGCGTCGTGATCTCAATGACGACAAGCTGATCGATCAGTTTGCCCGCACCATGGAGATGACAGAAACGCTGAAGATGCTCTATCTTCTGACTTTTGCAGATATCAAAGCGGTCGGGCCTGAGGTCTGGACCGAATGGAAGGGGTTTTTGCTTCAGGATCTCTATGTCAAAACCTATCATGTTCTTGAGCGGGGGAATTTCCGCTACGATGCCCGTTCAGATCGGGTACGTGAACGCAAGCGGAATGTCGTCGTTCTCCTCTCCGAAGAGTTTGGCGAGCGTAAGGTTAAATCGACCTTGAAGTCGATGAATAACCGTTATCTGCTTTCGCACAGCTCTGCGGAGATTGCCCAGCATATTCGCCTCGCTCTCGGTCGCAAGGGGGAGACTCTGGCGTTGCAGGTTGACCATGATGCGGAAAACGATTTTACTCAAGTTGTCCTTTCGACCGTTGATGTTCCCGGATTGTTTTCAACGATCGCCGGTGTTATGTCCGCCAACGGTATCAACATCCTCGGTGCTCATATCTATACGCGCAGCAACGGTGAAGCTCTCGATATTCTTGAAGTGCGCGGACAGACCGGCAGCCGACTTGAAAACCCGAAAAAGTGGGAGAAGGTCGAAAGGGATCTGAACGCCGCGATAGAAGGTCGCAAGTCGGTCGCAAAAATGGTTGCAAATCGAAAACAGTCCTCGCTGCTCTTCGAAAAGCCCAAGCCGCGTTTTGCCGACCGGGTGGAGATTGATAATGAGATTTCTGATCAGTATACAGTTATCGATCTCTACACATCTGATGAAGTCGGTCTTCTGTACAAGGTTACACGGACGTTGGCCGATATGGGGCTCTATATCGGTGTCGCTATGATCTCAACCAAGGTCGATCAGGTGGCGGATACCTTCTACGTGCAGGATATTTTCAGCCAAAAGATCAGAGATGAGAAAAAACTTGAAGAGATCCGCATCCGCCTGCATAAGGTTTTGGCGGGAGATATTGAAAATGTGAATAGCAGGAAAAGTAATCAGTGATGGATACCGATACCACCCTTGATCTGTTTTTGAATTATCTGGTTGTCGAACGCGGCCTCTCGCGCAACACTCTCGACGCTTATGGTCGCGATCTTTCTCGTTATGCCGAGTTTTTAACCAATGCGAAGATTGCTGACCCGGCGCTGGTCGGCTCTGTCGATATTCTCACTTTTCTGACCGGTCTTAAACAGACCGGACTCTCTGCACGGAGTCGGGCTCGGGCTCTGGTCGCCCTGCGAATGTTTCATAAATTTCTGCATTCGGAAGGGTTTGCCTCCGGCAATCCGGCAGATCGGATCGAGGCGCCAAAAAGTTTGAAAAAATTGCCGGATACACTTTCGACTCAGGAGGTGGTACGTCTACTCGAAGAACCCTCAGGGACCGAGAATCTCGATTATCGTGATCGGGCGATGTTTGAGATGCTCTATGCAACCGGGCTGCGGGTTTCTGAACTGATCGGTGTCAAGTTGAGTGATCTGCAACTTGATGTCGGTTATCTGCTCGCCTTTGGAAAAAGGAGCAAGCAGAGGATTGTCCCGATTGGCGAAGAGGCGGTTTCGGCTCTGCGTGATTACCTGAAACTGGCGCGGCCATTTCTGCAAAAAGAGAACGTTGCACCGCAAGTTTTTCTGAATCGTTCCGGTCTGGGGTTGACACGCCAGGGATTCTGGAAGATCATCAAGCGCCGTGCGCGCCAGGCCGGGATTAATAAAAATATCACTCCGCATACCCTGCGGCACTCATTTGCGACTCACCTGCTCGATAATGGTGCTGATTTGCGTTCTGTACAGATGATGCTTGGTCATGCAGACATCTCGACGACGCAGATCTACACTCATGTCACCCGTGAACGCCTGAAGAAGATTCACAACCTGCATCATCCGCGCAGTTAATATTTTTAATTTTGCGTCGGACAATTTTGCAAGATGGAGATTTTATGAAATCAATTGTTCTGCTCGGCGACGGGATGTCTGATCTCCCCCATAATGAGCTGGAAGGGAAGACTGTCCTTCAGTACGCCAAGACCCCGAATATGGATTATATCGCCCGTCATGGTGAGTGCGGCCTGGCATACACCGTCCCCAAGGGGTACCATCCGGGGAGTGATGTCGCCAATCTTTCAGTTTTCGGCTATGATCCGGCCACTTGCTATACCGGTCGTTCACCAATTGAAGCGGCAAGTATGGGTGTGCATCTCGACCCGGACGATATCGCCTTTCGCCTCAATCTGGTCACCCTGACGGCCAATTATGGCAAGCTCTACATGGAAGATTTCTCCGCCGATCACATAACAACCGAAGAAGCGAGGGAGATAATTAAAACCTTGCAAAACGAACTCGGAAGTGATGATTTTCATTTTTATCCCGGTGTCTCCTATCGGCATCTGATGGTCTGGAAAGGGGGGTGCGATCAACTCACCTTCACTCCACCGCACGATATCTCCGGACAACCGATCGACGATTATCTCCCCAAAGGGGATAGTGCAAAGATATTGATCAATCTGATGAATTCCGCGCAGATGTTGCTCAATACGCATCCGGTTAATGACCTTCGGGAAAAAGCACGTAAGCTGCCTGCCAATTCGATCTGGCTCTGGGGGCACGGTCGCAAGCCGCAAATGCCGACCATGCAGGAAAAATTCGGCATCAGCAGCGGCTCTGTCATCTCGGCCGTCGATTTGATCAAGGGGATCGGAACCTACGCTGGTCTCGATGTTATTGATGTTCCTGGGGCAACCGGTTACATCGATACAAACTACAGCGGTAAAGCTGCTGCAGCCCTCGAAGCGTTATCGAGACAGGATTTTGTCTACCTGCATGTTGAAGCGCCGGATGAAGCGGCACACAGCGGGAACCTCAAAGATAAACTGACGGCAGTCGAATCATTCGACCGTGAGGTTGTCGGTCCGATCCTCGATGGGATCAAACAGTTTGATACCTGGCGGGTTCTGGTTTTGCCAGATCATCCAACTCCGGTCGCTCTGCGCACCCATACGGATGATCCGGTCCCCTACGCTCTGCTCGGATCGCAGGGTGAATTTGTCGGCGGCCGCAAGGCGTCTGCTTACAGTGAAGAAGAAGCTCGTAAAACCGGTATAGTTTTTGACAAGGCTTATCTACTGATGGCAAAACTTTTGAAAAGGGATTAACTGAAGTCGCTCCAGATCGTTGCTTAAAATCAGCGTCACAGCTTCTCCTTTTTTTACATGGACGACGCGATCGCATCACTAAAAAATATCTTTAAAATCTCAAAAACCCCGGCAAATCGCCGGGTTTTTTTTGTTTGGTGCGCCTGCTTCTTGAAGAGTTGTTTGACATTATATATTTTTTATATATATTAGCTGAGTATAATTAAAATATACATATTAAATTGTTGGTCGTTTAGACCAAACCAGCAAAAATGCATTGTCATCACAGCCGGGAGCTTGGCCAGTATTTTTTTTGCATTACACGCTCTATTGGATGGATTGACGGTTATGACGATTTACAAGGTGCTTGGACAAAGTCTGATCAGCAAGTTTATTTTCAGAACCGGGGTCGTTCTGTTGGTGTCCATCTCACTTTTTGCATTTTTTAATATCAGTACTCTTAAAGAGCTTTTTCTTCTCGATGCCAAGGGTGATATTGAAACAGTCAGTGAAATCATCCTGCATACAACTCATTTTCAAATGCTTGAAGACAACCGCACGCGTGTCTACCAGATGATGGAGGAAGTCAGTTCTCATGAAAAGGTCGATCGCATCCGACTTTTCAGCACCGCGGGAAAGGTGCACTTTTCCACCTTCGAAGACGAGATTGGTAAAGGGATAAAAGAGATCGATGCGGCCTATGAAGAAAACAAAACGGCCGGTTTTATCCCCGAGTTTCATTCGCCTGATGATAGCAGTCGAATCTATACCAATCTTAAGGGAGATGAGATTCTCAGCGTGACCACCGCGATTTACAACAAACCGGACTGTTTCACTGCGGCATGTCACATTCATCCTCGAGATGAAGTTATTCTCGGTTTTCTAGAAGTACAGGGGTCCTTGGCAAAAATTGGCATTCAGGCAGGTGCTTATCGTAACAGTATTGCGGTTTTTGGCGCGACCTTGTTGTTTCTTGTTATTTTTTTCCTGAGTTGGATGACGCAGAGCATGGTTATTCAGCCGGTGCACAACCTGCTTATCCATGCTCGTAAAGTTTCCAATATGGAACTCGATAGCAGGATTGAACAGAAATCGAACGATGAGATCGGAGAGCTCTCGGCAGCTTTCAACGATATGACGTTCAAATTAAAGAGATCGAGTGACGAATACCATGAATTGAATGAGACCCTCGAAGCTAAAGTTCTGGAACGGACCAAACAGATTGCCCAGGTCAGCGATCAATTGGTTCGGTCCGAAAAATTGGCGTCCCTCGGGCAGTTGGTGGCAGGGATTGCCCACGAAATAAATAACCCCTTATCCGGTATTTTGATGTTTGCCAATCTGTTTGCTGATGATCAGAGACTCGATGAAATCCAGCGTGATGACGCGTTGACGATTGTTCATGAATCGAAGCGATGTGCCGATATTGTGAAACGCCTTCTCGATTTTTCACGCACATCGATCCCCGATAAACAACTCAGATCTCTGGCAGATATTATGGAAACGACTCTGGCGTTGGTCGAACATCATGCATTGGTCAACAATGTCGAAATTATCCGCAACTATCCAGAGCGGCTGCCGGAGATTGACGTCGATCCGACTCAGATCGAGCAGGTCTTTATAAATCTTCTGGTCAATGCCTGTCATGCGATGCCGACGGGGGGGAGACTTGTTATCAGCATACTGGCCGATCAAGCGCGTGGCCTGCTGGTCACAAAGATTGAGGATAACGGTCACGGCATTTCCGATGAAAATCTGGGCCGAATTTTTGACCCTTTCTTTACAACGAAAAATCAGGAATTAAACGGGGTGGCAGGGACCGGCCTCGGTCTTTCGGTCTCCTACGGCATTATTGAAAATCATGGTGGCAAAATTCTGGTCGATACGGTATTCGGGCGAGGGACAATCTTCACTGTCGAACTGCCGATCATGTCGTTTCGACGCCCTGCCGATGAAGCGATAATGATCGAAAAGCTGGTTATTGCATAGGGTTTACTCAGTATTTTTTTGCATGATTCAGAATACAGGTCTGCTGCAATTATTCACTTATCAAGAGGGCGCTATGAACAGTGAAGCCGATAAAATTCTGGTCGCTGACGATGACGCAGTCATTCGCAAGGGGGTTGACCGAATCCTTACAGCGGAAGGATACGCGGTTGAAACCGTCAGCAATGGGCGTGCGGCTCTGGAACGACTGGGGCAGAAGACATTTAAATTGCTGGTGACTGACCTGAAAATGCCGGGGATGAGCGGGCTGGAAGTCCTCAAAGCGATCCGCAACTGTCAGCCAGAATTGCCGGTCGTTTTGATGACCGGTTATGCGGCGATCGATAATGCCGTTGAGGCGATGAAGAATGGTGCAACAGACTATCTCGCCAAGCCTTTTGCCAACGAAGAACTCGTGGAAAAAGTCAGGAATGCGATTAAAAACAGGGCTGTGTTGATTGCCGATATCTGTCTGTGGCGAGAGATGAATGAAACGCACGGGTTTGAAAAGCTGGTTGGTAACAGCCCTGAAATGAAACGACTTTATCAGCGTATCATGCAGGTGGCACCAACTGACAGCACCGTATTAATCAGTGGTGAAAGCGGCACCGGCAAAGAGCTGGTTGCCCGTGCCATCCATGCGCACAGCCCGAGACGGTCACAACCTTTTGTTGCAATCGATTGTACCTCATTGGCAGAAAGTCTTCTGGAAAGTGAACTGTTTGGTCATGTCAAAGGTTCTTTTACCGGAGCCATTCAGACAAAACGTGGTCTGTTTGAAGTCGCCGAAGGGGGGACGTTGCTGCTCGATGAGATTGGAAATATCAGTTTGACAACGCAGGCAAAACTACTACGTGTCTTGCAGGAGCGCGTTATTACTCCGATTGGGGGGGTCAAACTTACTTCAATTGATATCCGGCTTATTGCGGCGACAAATATAAATCTTAGAGAGATGGTCAGTCAGGGGCGATTTCGTGAAGATCTCTTTTTCCGGTTGAACATTATTCCGATTGAGTTGCCAGCATTGCGAGATCGCAAGGGAGACCTGATGCTCCTGGCGAGTCAGTTTCTAAAATCTTTTGCCGAGGAGAATGGGAAAGAGATACGCGGCTTCAGTCCTGATGTGATTGAACATCTTGAGGGGTATGCATTCCCGGGAAATGTTCGAGAACTTGAAAATCTCATTGAGCGAGCGGTGGTTCTCTCCCAGTCTGAGCTGATTCATCGCCACGATCTGGAGATTCCCGGAGACGATTATTCTTCAGCTCTATTTTCTGAAAACAGTGTTCCACAGGACGCGAATGAATTGAAGGAGCGTAAACGTCAACTGCGTGAGCAGGCTGTTGTTCCGTTGGAGCGGGCTTTTTTGCTGAGTGCTCTGGATCGTAATAACGGAAATATTACCAGAGCGGCCGAAGAGGTCGGAATGCAACGGCCAAATTTTCAGGCGATGCTAAAAAAACTCGGAATCAGTTTCCGGGAAAGAATGGCTAAGTGAACAGGAGCATGTTTGTATTTCGGTAAAATATAAAAAATATAATCTTACTGTATGTTCTAAATATGCGCCGTCTGGATCAAAAAAAACTCATTATTTTTAGACATTTGCAAATAATAGAACAGGCGATCACGATTTTTTTGCCACATTGTGAATATAAATTTTATACGTTTCGCATGTTTAAATTGATGACCACTTTGTGATTTTTTCTAAAAAAAACCTTTTTAAACAGTGTATTGGATTAAATTATTAAAAATAATTAATAGTGGCACAGCAAATGCACATCTATCCTCCCAGATCAAAGTCGACCGCAATGGAGGCTTTTAAAAAACATTAAGAACGGGTCAAAAAGACTGATTTCAAATTCGCAAAAAGAGATTTTGAGCAAGAAAGGATCCAGCGTCTGTTTGACTATCCATAGGCCAAAAGAGACTTCGGTTTTTGGCTCTGGAGAGGAGGTTGAATGATGATGCACATTCCAGGGTTGCTTATTGCCGATGAAGACATGTTGTCGCGAAAACGGATGGCTGACCTGTTTATCAATGATGGATATCAGGTCACGGTGACCGATTCAGCTGCCGGAGCTCTTTACGGCATCTTGAAAAAAACGGCTCAGGTTGTTTTGCTCAGCACCCACTTCGATGAGCTGTTGGCAACTGAATTGATCCCGTTGTTGAAGAAGTGCAATCGTAATCTGACCATTATCCTGGTGGCCAGTGAATTGCCGATGTCATTAATTCGCAAGGCACGTAGTGAAGGGATTTTTTATCATGCTCTCAAGCCGGACCGGCCGAGCGATGAAGAAGAGTTACGACAGGCGGTGAAATGCGCTTTTGAAAAAGTGACTCACGATATTCAGGTGAATGGCTTTAAAAATTAAACTGTTGCAACTTTAAAAAGGAGGCAGGAATGTTTACAGAGATACTCGGTAAGATCGGTGAATTCGAGACGGTCTACACAATGGTCGACTACTACCAATACATCAAAACGGTCGAATACCTCATCTGCGTCGGTTTCTTTATCGCGTTTCCGATGTTCTTTAAATACATAAACGAAAAACCGGGCGATCTTGGCAAATGAGAATAGCTTCGGTTTGTTCACGCAAGGAGGAAGGATTATGAGTTCTAAACGAATTTTTACTATCATGATATTAACAATGGCGATCGTGGGGATGGGGGGTTTTGTAACGGCTGCCGATATGCCGGAACAAGTATCGATCGACCGTCTGTCCGATCTGTTTGAGGGTGTAGAGTTTGATCATGCCATGCATACAGAATTGGGAGAGGACTGCTCTGTCTGCCACCACCACACCACCGGCACCGGCACAACTGATGAACGCTGTATCAGTTGTCATGCCGACAGCAAAGAGGTCGCAACGGTCGGATGCAGCGATTGCCATGTCGCGGCTCCGTTCTCTTCGGAACATATTAATCGAAAATCACTCGAAATTTATCAGTTTCATATCGATACCCCAGGATTGAAAGGCGCCTATCATTGGAACTGCATCGGTTGTCACGAAAAGGTGGATGGGCCGACAGAATGTGTTGACTGTCACGCCAGAACGACAAAGGGAGATGCTTTTTACCATAAAAATGCAATCGGCTCCTCTGGCGCAGGTGGAGAGTGAAGAGTGTTGACCTTGAAATGAGATTGTCTTGAACAAAGATTTTTTTTGGATAAGGAGAATTTTATGAGTGGAATAAGTCGACGGAGATTTCTTGCTGCGAGTCTGGCAGGATGTGCCGCCACAACTCTGGCTGCCCCTAAAAAAGCCCTGGCATCCGGAATATTTACCGGTTATCCGGAGAGTATGGGTGTGTTGGTTGATTTAACCCGATGTATCGGTTGCCGTAGTTGCGAGGCGGCCTGCAACGCAGAACAGAATCTGCCGGATCCGTTGTTGCCGTTTGATGATAAGTCGGTTTTTGACCAGACATTTCACGGCGGTACACAGAAGCGGCGTACCGATGAAAATGCCTATACGGTGGTTAATCGCTATAACCCGGAAGGGGGCGAACCGGTCTATGTCAAAAAACAGTGCAATCACTGTGCAGAACCGGCCTGTCTCAGCTCCTGTTTTGTCAATGCCTACACCAAGACCCCTGAAGGTGCTGTTATCTTCAACAAGAAGGTCTGTGTTGGTTGTCGGACCTGTATGGTCGCCTGTCCATTCAGTATCCCTGCTTACAGTTACTCAAGCGCCTTCGATCCGCTTATAAAAAAGTGTATCTTCTGTCATGAAACCAGACTTAAAAATGGTAAGCCGCCAGCTTGTGTCGATATCTGTCCGCAAGAGGCTTTAACCTTCGGTAAGCGCAAAGATCTGCTGAAGATTGGCAATCAGCGTATTCAGACCCATCAGGGGCGTTACCTCGATCATATCTATGGTGAAAATGAGTTAGGTGGCACCAGCTGGATGTATCTGTCGCCAGTCCCGTTTGAGCAGGTCGGATTTGATCCAAATCCAGGTAATGAACCGATTATCAGCCACGTTAAGGATTTTCTTAGTACGGTCCCGATGGTGCTGGCGATCTGGCCAGCGCTGTTTGTCGGTTTTCAACTCCTGGCAAAGAAACAGGCAGGTCATGGTGACCATGACCATGACTCTGAGAAACAGCATGACGAGGAGGGAGCTGAACAATGAAACAGCTACTTAATCATGGAATAGAGCCGGTTGACTCACATGTGAACCGTAAAACGGACAAAGCCTGGTCGCTCAAGGATAAGCTGTTTCTCGGTTTGACTCCGGGACAGTACCTTGGTCAGGCTTTACGCAACCCTTTTAACTGGATTCTCGGATTGATCCTGGCCGTCGGCCTGCCGCTGATCGCTTATCGTTACCTGAACGGACTCGGCGCAGTCACCCATTCGTCGAACGATTACCCCTGGGGGCTGTTTCTCGGTTTCGGTCTCTTTGTTATGGTCCCTCTGTCGGCATCCGGATTTATGCTCGGCACATCGGTAGAAATTTTCGGGCGCCACGATTTTGCGCCGATTGAGCGTCTCGCTCTGCTCAATGGTCTGCTCGGATACTTCTTTGCCGTTGTCTACCTTCTGGCTGACCTCGGTCAGCCATGGCGGCTCCCTTATCCGATGTTTGTCTCCTTCGGACCGGCGGCGGTGCTGTTTTTAGTCGCCTGGCACGTGGCGACCTACCTGTCGGTGCAGGTCGCCGAAGTCTCAGTCGCCTTCTTCGAGTGGATCGGCTGGCTTGGCGGTAAACGTTTTATCCGGCGTATCGCCGTCGGTCTGACCGTCGCCGGAATCATCCTCTCAACCTTGCATCAGGGTGCTCTCGGGGCCCTTTTCAACTATGCACCAGGGAAAGTTCATCCCCTCTGGTACTCGGCACCATTTCAATGGATTCATTTTTTCGTGTCGGCCATCCCGGCGGGTCTCTGTATGGTGATCGCAGTCAGTACCATAATCATGAAGACGATGGCCTGGCGTTGCGATAAAAATTACCTCGACAATCTTGATCGCTGCACTCTCGGTCTGGCTAAAGGGGCCAGTATGGCGCTTATTACCTATCTGGCCATCAAATTTATCGGTGTCGCTCACGATAATGAATGGGGCTATCTGGCAACCGGGTGGGGAGCCTGGTTCCTGTTGGAGATCGCCGTCGGGGTTGTTTTGCCGATTGTCCTGTTTGCTTACGCAGTTCGTCACCAGGTGGTCAAGGTCGCCCGCTGGGGTGCTTTTATTACTGTCTTTGGCATCGCCTTGAATCGATTGAATACCGCAATTATCAGCTTCAACTGGCAGCTCTACCAGGAGATACCGCACGTGTTTGAAGTGATTATCACGGTGACTATCTTTGCTATTTACATCATCGTTTATCGTTTTCTTCTCTATCGTCTGCCGATTCTCTACTCGTGGAAAAGCCAGACAGAAGAGTCCTATGCTGCAGAAACGGTACCGCAATCTTCGTCTTCGGCCAGAAACACACCTTCTCCGGCTGGAGCGATGTATCGCAAGTTTGATTGAGATGAAGTTCGCGGGATCGCGTCATGTGGTCCCGCGAACATCAGGAGGTTCATCATGTTCAGAAGCATAAATTATCGCGCGATCGTACCGGTCACACTGGCTGTAACCGGCTTTGTGATCGCCTGCTGTGTGCTTCTTTATACTTTTGTAAAACAGGATCTTGTCAAAAGTGAGATCCAGCACGCTTCTGACCTTGCTGATACCGTAGTCAAGTCGACCCGTTATGCCATGCTTCATGATGATCGGGAAACACTTGGTAATATTATTCATAATATCGGAGAACAGAATCTGGTCGAGCATGTGCGGATCTTTAATAAAAAAGGGCTGATCATGTTTTCCCGCGATAGCGAGGAGATCAATCGATTTATTGACAAGTCGGCTGCCGGTTGTACGGAATGCCATGAGAGCAAAAAACCAAAAAGTTCATTGGGAACCATGGCAAAGGCACGCCAGTTTACAAATCAAGCCGGTAATGATGTTCTGGCAATTACGGCTCCGTTTTATAACGAACCGGAATGTTCCGCTGCCGCCTGTCATTTTCATGATGCCGGACAGACTCTTCTCGGGACACTTGATATCGGCTTATCTCAGGACCCGCTTAAGCGAACACTCGCCCAATTAAAAAACAGGATGATTGTGTTCAGCGGTATGGTTCTGGTTCTCACGGTGGGAGTTGTTTGTGCTCTTCTCTATCGGCAGGTGCTGCTGCCAATCAGAAAACTTCTCGCCTTTACTGAAAGTTCAATGAATGATAATCTCACCGACGATTTCCCTGAAGTCAGCGGTGAGATTGCGCAACTTGCAAACGCTTTTCGGAAAATCAATAATATTCGTCTCGATCTGGAACAACAGAAGAAAAACAATGAAACATTAACTAACGATTCCAACCCTTAATGTTACGGTTGTTTCATGGCTGACCCGGTTGAACCGCTCTGTGCTGGCAGGTAGAAGGAGCTGACGATGAGCCAGACAGGGAGATCAACACAAAGTGAGCAATTTCCGGGGCGCGAAGAGTTGCGGCTGCGGGTTGAGGCACGTATTCGTCGTCTGCAGCGCCATTCCGCGAGCAGCCTTTGGTTCATGATCCTCTTTTTGTTAATCAGTTTTGCTGCATTCGATCAATTTTCAATCCTTCCTGATCTCAGCGACAGCAGCCGTGAAATCCTCGGTGCATCACCGCCGGTGGAATTGATCGCTCTGGCTCTGGTTATCTACGCCTTTTCAGGGATCGTGCGGACCCTCGCCAGCATGAGTCGCAACTACAAACCGCATACCGGGCTTGTTCATGTCGCTTTTTTTACCGGTTTTTACTCTTTCTATCATTTGGCCGGAGCCCTGCAGGACAATTTCTGGGCTATTTTCTTTGCCGGAATCAGCGTTATGGGGTTGGAAAACTATTACCTCTGGTCATACAGTAACGAGGCGATCCGTAATGAACGTGCTCTGTTAAATAGTATGGGGAGAGTTGGAGATGCGGGACAAAAATAACTGCCTGTTGTTTGACATGAGCAAAAGTATAAGGTTTTTTGTCTCTGCCTATATTCTATTCTAAAAAATATATAAACATCAGTAATACTGCATAATTTTCCATACACCCCTGTTTTTCACAATATCCCTTTATTCTCAGATAGTTATATTCTTGTCTGTCATTCTTTGTAATCTTGTACGGCTCTTTTACGTATAATTATTATATACGTGGTTCTCTTTTTTTGAGCGGTGAGTTTTGCTTCTATCAAGTAAAACAATCGCAAAAACAAACACTTAATGTCTTTAATTATATTTTTCAAATAATGGCACAGCAAATGCACTACTAGATAATCAAGAAAGATGAAAAAATTTAGAAACAGAACCCTCAAGGTAAAGGAGGAGATCATGAAAACATTAAGAATGATAGTTACGATGATGGCAGGGAGTGCTTCCGCAGCTTTTGCCGCCTCGGGTGTGCAGAGTCAGGAGACCGGTATTCTGGTCTACTTCTTTATCGGATTTTTTGCCTTGATAATCGTCTCTCAGCTGGTGCCGGCTCTGATTCTTTTCATTGGCATGGTAAAAGGCGTATTTTCTCCTTCCGAGAAAATAACAGTAAAAAAAGATTAGAGACTGGTTGATGAGTGGTCCCATGGCTTAAATCGAGAAAGTAAATTGGTGTAGGCAGTTTAACCTGGTAAAAAGGAGAACGTCATGAAAAACTTAAAAAACTCACTTATCGGATCTTCACTGATGCTGCTGATGGCCAATCCTGCATTTGCCGTTGACACGGCACGAACTTACAACAGCGGTATTCTGGTTGGGCTGTTTCTCGCTTTCTGTGCTCTGGTTGTGGTTGTTCAATTGATGCCGACGCTTATTCTGTTGATCGGCTTCGTTAAAGGGTTGATCAGAGGGACGGATAAGGAGACGAGTCGTCACGGCAACAAAGCATAAAATTTATCCAGAGCTAAGCTTTATTTTGCAGTATGAAAGGCACAGGGCGACCAGATGGTCGCCCTTAGTTTTTTTATCCATTTTATTTGCAGGGACCGCTTTTCGACAGCTACTGTTAACTCATTTTTTAATCTTGTCAGCCTTGAGGTGCAGCCCGCAATGGACGCATTTACGTACCGGCAAAAAGGTAGGACCGTTGGTATGGAATGGTTTTTTACAGCGGGGACAGCAGACAACGGTTGCTAATCCGATAACGATGCAGAGCAATAGTACCCAGAGCGCAAAAAGCCACCCCATAATGCTGGACGAGGCCTGCATTTCAAGTGAAATCAGCAGACCTGGAACATAACTGAAAATAACCAGCCACATCAGCCAGCGCCGACTTCGTATTTTTGCCAGCCCGGCAGTAAGGTCAACGGTCTCTGTCTCAATTTTATCGTTCAATGTTAACTCCTTTATGCGCAAGTTGTTTGAGCGCAGCAAGACTGTTGGTCTTGGTTCATTAATTTACTACAAGCTGAAGAGAGGGTAAACATTTGCGAGCTAAAAAAGGGATTTATTTAGAACAAGCGTATCAATAGTTACTATTGGTTTTGCCATGCATCCGTAAACGCGCTAAAATTGTCGCCGACACTCTTTGCTTTCCTTTTTGATGTGGAGGTACTATGACCGACGAGCCGCAAGGTCTGAAGATTACAAAACTTGAACCTGAAAAACGTCAAGGTCTGGTGGTCGTGATAACCGGTCATGGTAAAGGGAAAACAACCTCGGCGCTGGGGATGGTGTTGCGGGCAGCCGGGCACGGAATGAAGAGTGTTTTGATCCAGTTCATGAAGGGGGATATGTACGCAGGTGAATGGGATGGGTTGAAACTGCTTGGTGATCGGGTTGAACATTATGCGACTGGAAAGGGTTTTTGCGGTCTGCTCGGTAATCCGTACAGTCGTGAAGAGCATCGTGCCAATGCGCAGGCAGCGATTGTACTGGCGCGGGAGAAGCTCAGCAGTGGTGAGTATGATCTGGTTATTTTGGATGAGATCAATAACGCGCGACATCTACGTCTGGTCGATACCGGGCAGATACTGGAATTGATCAAGATACGACCGGCAGCGGTGCATCTGATATTGACCGGTCGGGACGCGCACCCGCAGGTGATCGAACTGGCTGATACGGTGAGTGACGTGCAGGAGATCAAGCACGCTTACCGCAAAGATATTGAGCCGCAGCCCGGAATCGATTATTAACGGGTCTGTACAGGGAGTGACCGATGGCTTTTTTGTCCGGCAAAATATTTCAAGGAGTATTGATCGCAATACTGTTGATAGTTATTTTTACGCCGGTGTTGACCGATGTAGTCTTCGAATCTGCGCCGTTTAAACGAGCCGACGAAGTCGGGCGCACTTATGTTGACGAGGCGTTTGATCGGGCTCTGATCGCCTTTGCTCTGGCCCGGGCGGCCAATGCGGTAATCTCGGTGATTCAGGACAGCGAAGTCGACATCTCTCCTGCCGGAGTCGGCGTAACAATTGCTGTCGGTGAGGTGCTCGATCCGCTCAACGACATGATTGAACGGTTTTCACTGGTGATGCTGGTCAGTCTGGTTTCACTCGGTGTGCAGAAATTCTTAATCGAAGTGGTTCCCTGGTTCAGCCTCAAATTTCTTCTCGCGCCATCTCTGCTGCTGTTTTTCGTCGGTCTGTGGAAACAGCACCCCTGGAGTGGCACGATCAGCTCGCTGGCGCGTCGATTACTGATTCTGGCTCTGTTGCTCCGTTTTTCAGTACCAGCGGTGGCTATTCTTAACGAACAGGTTTATCAGCTTTTTCTCAACCAGCAGTATGTTGAGGCGATGGATGGGTTGCAGCAGGGGAAACAGACTTTGTCTGAATTTTCATCTCTGTCAGACCGTCAGGGCTCTTCGACTGAAACCGGTTTTATTGCCAGCTTAAAGGCGACGGCCTTGCAGTTTCAAGCGGCAACAGATCTTCGTCAGCAGATCGAACGTCTCAGCGAAAAACTCGGGGCGATGGTGCGCGATATTTTGGCCATGATCGTAATTTTTTTGCTCAATACTGTCCTTTTGCCACTCTCTTTTCTCTGGGGGCTTTACAGATTGTTTGGACGGATGATGACCGGATTTGCCTGGCCGCAACGGCCGATGACAGCGACAATTTTGTCCCCTTTGACAGGGGGCGATACTGCTGCGAATGAAAATAATCAATAGTTTTTATGAGGATGAATCAACCGGGGAGCCTGATCAGACCAAGATTAAGATAGAGCAGGTAGGTGTAGAGAGCGATGACGAGGGTTGTTAATCCGAAAAAAAGCAGGGCCGTGAATTTTTGCAGATTGAAATGACGCCGGGTGCGAAACCCGATCAAAGGAAACAGGCGGAACAGGTTGAAGGCGAGAATCGCGCTGAGAATAAGGATCCATCCCTGAGCTGCGACCAAAAAATAGAGGGTTCCACCCAATAGAAGACCGATGCCGGTAATCAAGGCTGACGGGATCAATAGGATCAGGGAGCGAAACCAGGTTTTCGAGACGATACTGTTTCTGTTTTTCGATGAATCGAAAAGAGATAGTAACTGTTCTGCGATCCGTGGAGAGATCTTCTTGACTGTTTCGCTGATGGTGCTGATTCTCAGGCATGGGGTGCTGTCTCCGGGAAAGATGATTGCAATGTCGATAAGCTCAGGGCGTCCGTACTTAAGTTGCAAGACAATTTTTGTGGTTTTCGGTTCAAACAGATCGGGCTTGAATTTTTTTATGGAATCGAACTGAATACTATTTTTATTATCAGAAAGTGTCAGGCTGTAAGTTCTCAACGAGGCCGGATTTTTAAGATCATAGAGTCCCATCTGCTCAAAGAGCTCTTTTTTCAGCAGACCCGGGATGTGTGTGAAGAGATAATTTTCGAGGCGGATGATCAACTGTTTGTCAACGGTGCAGGATGGCAGAGTGATCCGTTTGCTCAGTTTTTTCATTCGAGTCCCTCTCGATACTTTAATTGATGATGTCGTAGAAAGTTCGCAAGCTTACGTTACGGTGTTTTTAAAGGTTGCGACAGAGCCCATCTCCCTCCTTCGCCCCTGAAAAAACTCCGGACTTTATCGAACGAAATTTTTACTTGGTCATCTGATATGGTTTTGCGAATGCATATAAGATCTTAATTAAGCATGGATCATAAACTTTATTATCTGTTTGCGCAAGGTTGTTCAACCTCTTCATTTTTACCCGAGGGCAACCCAATTGTGTTATAGTCCGCCGGGTTGTTTTTTCATTATTCTATGGAGTTAGCTGCATGAGGTGGTTAAGGTTACTTGCATCCGGATCGTTTCTGCGTTTTTTACCTGTTCTGATTCTGCTGACTCTCGCCCTTATCCAGCACCCGACTCTGGTTCATTTTGATGACTGGTTCTATTCAAATCTGAGCCGAATGCGTTCGGTCGCGGCAAGCGGGTCGGTGGCGGTTGTCGGGATTGATGCGGCAAGCGTGCAGCAGATCGGCCCCTGGCCCTGGCCACGAACTTATCTGGCCGAGGGGGTCAAGGCTCTTCAGGCTAATGAGGTTCGTGTGATCGGCCTTCTCCCTTCTTTGGCGACCCCGGAATGGAATCCCGGATTGACCGGTCTGCAGCGGCTGCGCAGTGAACTCCCGGAAAAAAAGGAATTTGCGGCGGTGCGCGCGTCGCTTGAAGCGATGGAGATCGCCACGGATGGTGATCGACACCTGCAGGAGGCGGTTAAAGCGGCTGAGGCGTTTGTTTTGCCCCTTTATCCAGCGGTTGACTGGGTTAATCAGCCACAGAAAGTGTTGGCCGGGGCCGTCGACTGGAAGGTTTCAAAACGGAGCTGGCAGGTCGATCTGGCCGCTCTGCACAACCCCTTAAGGGGGTGGTTACTGCCGTCAGTGCCGCGCGGCATCGCCTCCAGCTATGAGCCGCTTGCGGCAATGACTGTGCATGGTTTCATTGCTGCCGATGCTGCTCTTTTTTCGCCGCACTCTTCTCTTCTCTCTCCACGGATCGGGGATCGATATTTCCCTTCGTTCTCTCTGCAGATGGCCCGCCAGTTTCTTGGCAAAGATTCGCATTTTTCTATTACTGAAAACAGACTTGAGATTGCTGACCGCAGCTGGATGACCGGCGAGTCGTTTTCAATCCTGATTTCTCCCGATCGTATGGCTTCACTCCCGATCTTTTCTTATGCTGAGCTGGTGACGGGTAAGGTCGACGTTGAACAACTACAGGGGAGGGCGGTTGTCATCGGTCTGACCACGCATGTCGCTGAGTCGCGTGCAACGTTGAAAACAGCAGCGGTTGTTGCCGATCTCCTCTCTGGCACCCTCTCTTATCGACCTCATTGGGCCTTTCTGGTGGAGTCAGCAGTGTTGCTGTTTTTTGCTATCTTTATGGTTTTAATCCTGCCGCGTCTCGATCTCTGGCTCGGTTCGCTTCTGCTGCTCTTTTTTACTGCCTGCTGGGGCGCAGTTGTGATCGGGCTGCTGGCGACACAGGGACTCTGGTTTCAACCGGCTCCAGTGTTGATTTTGATCGGTCTTGTCGGCTTGATTCTCTTTCTGCAACGTGTTTTCAAAAGCCGAGCAACCGACTATGAAGATTTAAAGCTGCTCGGTCTCTCATTGCAGGGTCAGGGGATGCTCGATATGGCGTTTGACAAGTTCATGCACTGTTCGGTTCATGATCCGTCTGTTCAGGAGATCCTCTACAATCTCGGTCTCGATTTTGAGCGGAAGAGGATGTTCAGCAAAGCGGTGACGGTTTACCAGTATCTGCTCAAAGGGGGGAAATTCAAAGATGCGAAACAGAAGATCGTTGAACTGGAGAATATAGAAGGGACCGTTCTTCTCGGTTCGTTTGGTGGGGGGAAGAGTAGCGGGCTCGGTCAAGGGCGGACAAAACCGACTCTTGGGCGGTATGAGGTGGTGCGCGAACTCGGTCAGGGCGCGATGGGGACGGTCTATCTTGGCCGTGATCCGAAGATTAACCGGGAGGTTGCGATCAAGACCCTGAATATTCGTGATGTTGAACCGCAACAGGTAGAGGAGGTCAAACGGCGCTTTTATCGGGAGGCGGAAGCGGCTGGTGGGCTGAACCACCCGAATATTGTCACGATCTATGATGCGGGTGAGGAACACGATCTCGCTTATATGGCGATGGAGTATATTGACGGAAAGACCCTCGCTCTGAATTGTGTTAAAGAGAATCTGCTCCCAACCAGCGAAGTGCTGCGGATCGCTGCGGAGATCGCTGATGCGCTCGCTTATGCGCACGACAACAACGTTATTCATCGCGACATCAAGCCAGCCAATATCATGCTGGTTGAAGGGGGGAAGGTGAAGGTAACCGATTTCGGCATCGCCAGGGTGATGAGTTCGTCACACACCCAGACCGGGACAATCCTCGGAACCCCGAGTTATATGTCCCCGGAACAGGTTGCAGGGAAGAAGGTCGATGGCCGGTCTGATCAGTTTTCTCTCGGCGTGGTCTGTTACGAACTCCTGACCGGCGTCAAGCCGTTTGTCGGTGATAATATTGGCGCACTGATGTTTTGTATCAGTAAAGCGGAATATCTCCCCCTGAACGAAAGGGCGAAACGACTTCCGAAGGGTGTTTATGAAATTGTCGCAAAATTACTCAGCAAAAGGGTAGCCGGGCGCTACAAGTCGGCGCGTGAGGTGGCTCAGGCTCTCAGGGATTGTTCAGCCCGAATGAGGTGAGGAAATTATGAAAATCACGGCATATGGACAGACTGATATTGGTCAGTGTCGTCAAATCAATGAAGACTGTTTTCTCGTCGATAGCAGAAACGAACTGTTTGCAGTTGCCGACGGAGTCGGCGGGCAACCTGCCGGAGAGATTGCCAGTTGGTTTGCACTCGACCAGCTTCTGCACTATCTGCTCGAACTTCTGGAACCGGTTTCTGATCCGGTTCAGGCTTTTAATTCGGTGATTAAGCGATCAAATCTGGCGATCATGCGGGCTGCGGTTGAAAAGCCACATTGGCACGGGATGGCGACGACTCTGGTCGCCGCCTGGCTCCGTGATCAGATGCTGGTAATCGCTAATGTCGGTGATAGCCGAGCTTATCTGGTGCGCGACCAGAAGATGGTTCAGTTGACCGAAGATCATAACCTCCACAATGAGCAGCAACGCCTCGGGCTTAACCTTTCAGAGCAAGAGCTGGCCGGACTCTCAAATGTTGTGACCCGGGCTCTTGGTACCGACAGTTCCGAACCGGAGGGTCAGATTATTGATGTTCAGGTCGGGGATCGACTACTGCTCTGCAGTGATGGATTGACCAGTATGGTCGATGATACAATCATCCAGACCGTTATTCAGTCGACCACCTCACCACAGGAGGGGTGTCGTATGTTGATCGACCTTGCCAACCGTAACGGCGGCAGAGATAATATTACTCTGATTCTGGTCTATTTTGATAAACCGACTTTGACTCAGAAACTGACCGAAGCTTTGACGACAAGGAGGTAAAAGATGCCGCGTCTGTTGCTTAAATTCAATGATGAAATTCTTAAAGTGATCGATTCCAGTAAGGAATTTATCACGATAGGTCGCAATATGAAGAACGATATCCAGATCGATAATCTGGCTGTCTCCAATTTTCATGCTCATATCGTTTCGCAACTCGGACACTATTTTATTGAAGATCTTGGCAGCACTAACGGGACTTTTGTTAATGAACGAAAAATAGGGAAGTGGGCGCTCTCCGACAATGATACGATCACCATCGGGAAACATTCTATTGTTTTTCTCGACGCCGAGGTGACCGGCAAGGCTGTCATCGAAGAACTGCAGATGGATAAGACCATGATACTCGATACCGTAAAGCAGCGGGAACTGCTGGGAGAGGGTGCTGAACTGGACGAATCGCCCCTCTTTGGGCCGAACGCCCAGCTTGAAGTCCTGTCAGGCAATACCGACGCCTCAACGTATGAACTGAGTAAAAAGTTAACTTTGATTGGCAAGGATGAGATGGCAGAGATCCGGCTCAAAGGGATGTTTGCACCTAAAGTCGGTTGCTTTGTTTCGCGGGATAACTCGGGTTACGGATTGATTCCGCCGGAAAAGAGAAACAAGGTTGAGTTGAACGGACGATCCGTTACAGATGCGGTCAGTCTCAAATCCGGTGATCAGATCGGGATCGGCAGTGTTAAGCTTTTGTTCCGTCTGCTCTGACCTTCTCCGTACCTGTCGTCCCGGCATTTCATTTTTTTAAGAGGTTATTATGGAAAGCGGTCTCGGTAGTTTTGCCAAGGGATTCTCCTACCCGTTTCGGGCGGGCCATTTTCTGATCAGTCATCCTCGTTTATACCCTTATGTGTTGATCCCGTTTCTGATTAATCTGGTTGTTTTCAGTTTTGCGGTCTGGCTTGGCCTCGATTTTTACAAATCGACCGTTCAGGCGATGATCCCGATAGAAGAAGCGTGGTACTGGTCGATGCTCTACTATTTTCTCTGGCTTGTTGCCTTGCTGGCAACGGCTTTGATGGTCTTTTTTCTCTTTGCAATTGTCGGCAATCTGATCGCATCCCCTTTTAACGAGATCTTGTCGGAGAAGACCGAGAT
>JACUTX010000200.1 GCA_014859615.1 Desulfuromonadales bacterium
ACAATCTGCTGCGTCATCTGAGCAAGTTGACGGTAAAAATCAGTCTCTCCCCCTTGGCGAATCGCCTCGGCAAACGGCGCCACCCACTGTCCCAGATGCTCAATGAGAAATTTTTTCTTCAACCGAATCAGCTCATGCCTGTCGGCTTCCTCAGAGGTCTGGGCGATCTGAAACGTCAGCAGATAGAGAAACTCGAGCTCCACGGCAATATGGTCCGGCATCTCCCGAAAGTCTTCGGCAATGTCGAATTCCCCCGCGCGGTAAAAGGCGATTGCGTTAACCGTTGAATCACCCATCACAACTTTGTCACCGTCAAGATAGACAGAGCCATAAGGCTTGGCCAATATCTCGAACGGCCCCAGGAACAGACGGCTGTAATCGAGCTGCAAGACCTCCAGACCAACCCCCTTGAACGCGGCCTCCAGGGTCAAGATGTCGGGTACAATCTGCGGATGCACTTTAGTCATCGAAGTTTTCAGCTGCCAGAAAACTTCCTCTTCCACAAAAGCGGCTTCCGGTTGATGAAAGAAGGCGCTCAGCAGACGGTAGATATCGGCTCTGGCAATCTGGCGAAGATGGGTTCTGGGCAGTATATCGTTCATATCGTCCTCAGTGAAAAATGGGGCGGGGCCATCGACCCCACCTCTTGGCAACAAAAATATAAGACTATCAAACCTTCGGATCGTTGTAACTCCGAATGTAATAAACGTTTGGATCGGTCCCCTCTTCGACCTTCAGACGGGTCGCCTTATGCTTTTTGAGGGCCATGGCGATGTTACTGTTCGGGTCGTTCTGATCGCCGAAGATGCGAGCGCTGGCCGGGCAGGCTTCCACGCAGGCCGGCAGCTCTCCGGCCGTGGTGCGATGCTGGCAGAGGATACATTTTTCAACGACTCCGGCTTTTCGAACCGGCTGGTAATCACCGGACTTGTACAGGTTGGCATCGGGGGGCAATGCGCCAGCCTTTTTGGCGACCTCCGCTCCGGAAGCGGTGCAACCGACGATCATCTCCGTTTCGTCACGCCACTCGGGTTGGGTCGGCTTCTTGAACGGGTTGAAACTGATGACGCTGTAGATTTCACCCTTGTTATAGCTCTCCTCGGCGAGTTCCTCATGGCTGTAGGGGCAGGCGATCTGACACGATTGGCAACCGATGCAGCGCTCCTGATTGTGCAAAGTGGTGTTGTCATCGGCCTTGAACATCGCTTTGGGGGTGACCGGACACTGCGCCACGCAGGGGGCGTCGGTGCAGTGGTTGCAGAGCACCGGCATCTGGCTGTATCTGGTATCCGGAAAAGTCCCTTCAGTCTTCATGATGAAATCGGCCCAGTTGAAACTCTGGCCATGGGCTCGTGTCTGGGTGTTGTTTTCGTTCTTGCAGGCGAGCGCACAGGCACCGCAGCCGACGCACTGGTGCAGGTCTATGACCATTCCATATTTTTTCATGTTATCGACTCCTTAAATCGTCAGATAGGAAAAATTTAAACTTTTTCGACCTTGACTCCGGTGAAACCGCCATTGCGCGCCGTCGCACCGCTGAGTCGATCATAATCATCGACGAGCAGTTCATTGTTGTTACCGCCGCGCGGCTGGGCCTTGGCGTAATCTGCAGCGGCCACCCGACCGTACGCCCAGTGACCCTGACCGTAACACTTGGTGACAGTACCGGGGCGGATCCCTTCCCAGAGCTTCAGAGTCGTGACGATCGAACCGGTCACCGAAGAGATCTTGACAGCATCCCCGGTTTTCAGACCGAGCTTCCGCGCGTCGACCGGATTCATCTTCAGCACGTCTTCCCAGGAATTGTCGCCGCTGTCGACCTTCTTGAATTCCTGGTAGCCGGTGGTGTTCTGCGAGCGTCCTTCCCGGTTGAGCCGGGACTTGTAGTCGACGAAATCAAAGGGGTAGTCGCTGTAGCTGCCGTGGCGTTTCGGCGGCTCGTAGTGCGGCACAAAGGCGAGTTCGCCGCGGGCGACATAACCGGAAATTTCCAGCCCCTCATCGATGCTGATCTTGTGCTTTTCGGCATATTCGCCGAGGACTTTTTTCAGCGAGACGCCATAAAACTCGAATTTTTTGGTCTCGGTCTTGAACTTGCCCCAGTGTTTCTTGAATTGATACTTCTCGGTATTGTAGATCCCCTTCTTCTTGAAATCGTCCCAGCTGTCAATCTTATCGCCCTTGTTCGGCTCTTTCGGCATCCACAAGGGAGCGCTAGAAATGCGCGCCGCGATTTCGATGAATTCATTAACATTGGTCGGGGTTTTGCCGGTCTGCGGATCCTGGAACGAGGCGTAATACTCGTACAGCTTGCTGAAACCGCGCGCCTTGAGCTTTTCGGCCAGGAGCCAGACCACTTCGGTCTCTTCCTGCTTGACATCCCAGAAGCGCTTGACCACCGGCTGCTGGATCGAGGCATGAGCGTGCAGATTGGCCTTGTTGGTGATGATTGTGTACCCTTCGGCGGCATTATAGGTTGCCGGTAAAATCAGATCGGCGAACTGGGACATCTCCGACGGGTTGGTGACCATGTGGACAAAGAACGGAACTTTGGCCATCGCCTCGTCCCAGCGGTGGGCGCCGGTACAGGAGAAGTTGAAATTGTTCCAGGAGGCGAGCAGCACCTTGATCGCCTCAGGATTTTTCAACATGCCGTTGGCGACATTGTTGGTGACCACTCCGCCGCCGACCTTCATCTTCATAATTGCCGGCATCTCCTTGCCGCCACGCCCGTCGATCTTCTTTTCCTTGGCAGATTTCTTGGCCAGATCGTCGATGAAATCGTCGATTTTTGGAAACGAGGCCAGCGGGGGCTTGTTTTCCTGAAGAACTCCACCTTCGGTATCAATGGAACCGAGCAGACCGTTCAGGGCGTAAACCGCCAGTGAACTGTAAGTGCCGCGCGGATGCATGGCCGCGCCCGGACCCATCCAGACAGCGCAGGTGGAACCGGCTTTGCCCATGGCCCGTGCGACGCGAACAATCTGCTCGGCAGGGATCAGGGTCTCTTTCTCCGCCCAGGCCGGAGTGCTGTTTTTCAAGGCCAGGTTCCACCAGGCGACTACGCCATGGGTTTCGTTTTCAGTAAAATCGGCTTCATTAACGCTCTGACCGTCTTTGAAGCGATTGACCCCGTCTTTGAAGTTACCGACGAACTCCTTGCTCCAGGCGCCATCGACCAGCAACTGATGCGCAATCGCACAGGCCAAAGCACCATCGCTGCCGGCTTTGAGCGGCAGCCATTCATGGGCCTTTGAAGCCGAAGCCGAGAGGCGAGGATCGACGGCGATCACCGTCCCCTGATCGAGGATCTTGCCGAACTTCTGGATGACATTGGGCACCTGACGGTTGGAGGAGAGGGGATCGCAGCCCCAGATCACCAGACACCTGGTATTGGCAAGGTCATAATCGCGATAACCGAAGAATCCCTGCGTATAGCCCGGCCCCATCTTCTCCGCCTCGGCGCAGATCGCGCTGTGTGAATAAGCATGTGGAGTGCCGAACAGCTTGGGGACGGTGCCGTAGAGCAGGGCGTTGCCGGTCGCCGAATAGCGGCCGCGCAGATAACCGAACTTATGTGGTTCATTATTATTACGCAACTCCATCATCTTGTCGGCCACCAGATCGAGAGCCTCATCCCAGCTGATCGGCACGAATCGAGGATCGATGCCGCGCCCTTTTTCCGGGTTGGTGCGTTTCATCGGCGTTTTCAGGCGATCCGGGTCGTAAAGCTGGTTAATGATCAGATGTCCGCGAGGACAGCAATAGCCGCCGTTAGCCTTGCTCAACTGGTTGCCACGCACTTTGACGGCGCGGTCGTTCTGCACAAAAACCTCGACCGGACACCAGGCAGTACACCCCTGGCAAGTCGTGGCAACCCACGTGCCCGTCCCGGGGGCTTTCGGCTGCGCCTTGGCCTCGGCCATGGCGTTGGTCACCGGCTTGCCGGCAGCACATCCGGCCAGCGCGACACCGCCGGTTACTGCGGATGCCTTGATAAAATCCCTGCGAGTCAATTTCATAACAAATCTCCTTTAATGGGGGCTTTTTGCATAGTCTTTTTACGTCATTCCCGAAGTGATTTTAATCGGGAATCCAATTCTTTAACGGGTTGAAAACGCTGGATCCTTTGATAGAGGCATTTTGGGGATGACAATCTTTTTGCAAGAGGCTCGGTTTACAAAAAAAATCGTTTGATCCGCTAAATTCTGTCAAAACAAAAACATCGCAAATAGACAGCAAAGTATATGCCAAGACAAAAAAACGTTAATGACAGGGCTTTTAAACGGGAGAGGCAAGAGGGAAACGTTACAAAAATGGTAACGATGCAGTGCCATTGTGAATGATAAGAAATCCTGACATCCCAAGCTGATTCTATCAAAGGATCTATTGCTGTAAAAACCGGATTACTGATTAACCCCTCGGGAATGACACTCTGTTTGCGGCAGCTGAAAATTTACCGATACCGAAGCTCTTCTTATAAATTTGCCCCGGATACTGTCAATAATCGGCAGGTTAAACCGGCATAAGACTAAACATTACGAAACCGTAAAATTATCAGACAATTTATCCCCAAGCTTATTGCGTAAAATATCCAGCCGATTGACGTAGTCGCTCCCTTGGTTATGCCTGCTGTTACGACATTCAAAATGTAACCTTGCCGCCAAAATAGCGGCGCTGAAACCAGAAGGCGACATGCACCAGTCCGA
>JACUTX010000201.1 GCA_014859615.1 Desulfuromonadales bacterium
TTTGTCCCGCTAGCCGGGATGGATAGGGTGTTTGCTTTGAATGGGACAGGCTCTAGTTACAAAAAATATTGGCTCAAGCTCTGATTTAAAGAGTTTATTTTTTTAGCTCAACTTGGCATATATGACAAATTTAGTAAGGTTTTACAAAAGGAAGCAAGAGTTGTTGGTTCCAGACAATGAATGAGGAGAGATATCATGTTAAAAAAAGAGCTTTTTATCAGTCTGCAATAGAATTATTGCAGACTCTTTTAACGGCCGGGACGTAACCTTATAAACTGCGTCAGTCGTTAACTCTTGCTTTTTTAGTTTTACTCCAGCGACCGAGGATAAAAGAAGCGAGAGCTGCGACAAGTCCGAAAGAGAAGACACTTAACAGGAGTGGAACCCCTTTAAGCTGGACCATATCTAACAGGAATACTTTGGCGGCACCGATGACGGTGATGATAATCGCGACGTTACGCAACTCTTTATTGAGTCTATAAAGACTGATTAGAAAGAGTACGGCGGCCGATGCGTTGATCAGTACGGACTGTGCGCCGGAAAAGATGCTCGGTGTGGCGGTGTGCAGTAGGTTCAGAATCTGATAAAGACCGACTCTCAGGGTGAAAAATGCGCTGAATAATGCCGCGATCAGCAGGATGCCGGCACCGCGGTCATTTTTGTTGAGAGTAGTGTAGAAGGAGTCTTTGGTTACGGGTGGGTGCTCTCTGGACCAGCTGTAGTGATAAAACGCGATCGCAGCGAGAAGTGCAGAAGAGACGGCTCCGATCAGCGACGGCGCGGTCCCCTCTGTGGCCCAGAGAATAAAGACCAGCGCTGTGCAGGCATAAAGTTGCAGCAGATAAGATGTCAGGCGTAAGCCGGGGTTGTTGATCCGTTGGGAGATTATGATCATGCTGACCGCCAATATGGCGATCAGGGCTGTGGCGATGAGGGCGTGCCCGAGTGCCATCGGAGCAGAGAAGGCGAATAACAGTCCGCCGGAAAGGGCAAAGGGTGTTGTGCCGATGCTTCCCCCTTTTTCGTGCCGTCCCAGCCACCATGCAACAGACAGGTAGACGCCACTCGCTGCTAAAGCGAGCCAGCCGAAAAAGAGCGGTTCAATCAGTTTCTGTACGAGGGCATACTGGCCGATCAGGTAGAGCCAGAAGACGCTGATGATCGGCAGTGTGAGGTCAAATTTGGAGACTTTGTCCTGAATGAGGCCACGTACGCCCAGGAGTGCAATCACGCTGAAAGTGGCGAACAGCAGGCCAGCAGAAGGCAAAAATCCACGGATTGAAAAATCGAGGTTCTCAATGGCGAGTCTCCCCAGATAGATGGTGAGTTTCATGTTCCAGATCTGAAACATGAAAATCGTGAGAAGAAGCAGCAGCCAGCGAAGCCAGGAAGCCCGTAGAATATGTGAGGCATACGCGGCAAAGATGTTGGCGAATATCATGATGACAGCGAGGTAGGGGAATACCGGGCTCGGGTAATCAAGAGCAAAGGCGCCAAAACTCATGCCGAGTGTTCCGGCAAAAACCGGAAGCGCGACGCGGTAGTGACGGCTGATTATGGTCGCAATGCCGCCGGTCACCGCCATAACGAAATAGGCGGCTTCGGAAGGGATGGTGGAAAAAACACGGTGGGCCTCGACCACGACCGCACACATGACGATCGTCCCCCAAAGGATAAAGACCGGTGCGTGGATGCTCTGGTCACGGTAGGCAACCCAGCTGTAGACGATCAGTGTGAAAGCGAACAGCATACCGATAAACGAACCGAGTTGGAGATCGATAGCACCGCTGTCAGCAGCGGTGCGAAGGGCAAGGGAGACGGCAAGAATAAAACTGGTGGTCGCAACCCGGGGGAGAATGGCTGTTTTGTCGACCCAGGAGAGGATCTCTTCTGGCCCTTCTCTGTGGGCTGCTTTTTTTGTGGGAGTGTGTGGCGAAGCCGGATCGGCTCTTCTCTCTGTCTGCAAAGTTTCAACACTTTTTTGCAGCGCTGTGACCTGCAGTTCGAGCTCTGTAACCCGTCGTTCAAGATGATCAGTCGTCAGGCCCATTGGTGATCACCCTCCTTTTGATTTTTTAGCGGAGATCCGGATTGAATTACTGTGAATCTCGTTTAGAATGTCTCAGGGTAAAAAAATGAGAAAAATGCGCCCTTTATAAATAGATCTAATGTCCCTTTTGTTTCGACGTTTAACGGGTACCGTTTATTTATTTCAACTATAATAAAACAGTATTTTATATACTAAAAAATGTCAAGTAAGGAACTAATGGCACCATACTATCTGTTTAACATGACAGTATTTATAAGTATTTGTTAATTTCTTCGTGAGTTGATTCACAATCAGATGATTGACAATGGATATTTTTCATGATAAAAACAAACCTCGTTTTACTTATTCCTGTTCAATGTGATTTTTGCTGGTGTCTCTGTTCAATTTATTGAACTTGAAGACCAAATTTAAGCGATTGCTCTGCTTAGTGTGCAAGGATGGCTGAATCGTCACTCTTGATCTTACTCTGACCAAAGGAGATGCCCGTGAAAAACCATGTATGGCGGCCATTGTTTGTGGTTATCGGCCTGGTCGTCTTTATTCTGCTGGTGCGCATGCTGTATGTGCCGGTGGATTTCAACGCACAGGAAAAAGGGTACACCTTCGGGTATCATCGCCTGAGTAATGAGCAGGAGTGGAAGGATTATCCGGCCAAGTATAAAGAGAGTGGCTACTGCTTGGAGTGTCATCCTGAAAATACTGCAACTCTTGCTGAATCGGCACACGCGATGATCCCGTGTGAAAACTGTCATGGCGCGGCACTTCAACATCCGGATGCTCCGGAGCTGTTGACTGTTGATCGAAGCAGAGAACTCTGTGTTCGATGCCACTCCTCTCTGTTCATGCCGTCGAGCGGGCGTAGTGCTATCCCCGGGATTGATCCGGCTGAGCATAATGTTGATGAGCTTTGCAGCGATTGTCATAATCCACACAATCCGAGTCTGGAGGAGATGTGATGAAGAGGCGTGATTTCCTGAAAAGTGCGGCGGTTTTCGTCTCCGGGGCTTCGGTCTCTATCTCGGCGCTCGAAATTTTTGAGCCGGGAGAAATCCTGGCAGCAGCCCCGGAGTTGCGTTGGGCCTTTTTGGTTGATACTTACAAGTGTGTCGGGTGCGGGTTCTGCGTTAAAGGGTGTAAAATCGAAAACGATATTCCATTGGAAGCGAACGTCACCCGCACCTGGGTTGAGCGGTATGTCCTTACAAAGGATGGTGACGTGGTTGCTGACTCTCCGAAAGGGGCGTTGAACGGCTTCACCAGTAATTTGATCGATCAAAATGCTTCAGGGATGAAAAAGATCGCTGACACGGATATTGCCCAGGCGTTTTTTGTACCGAAACTCTGTAACCACTGTGAGACGCCAGCCTGTGTTCAAGTCTGTCCGGTCGGTGCAACGTATCAGACCGCTGACGGCGTTGTTCTGGTCGATAGAACCTGGTGCATCGGTTGCGGTTACTGCATTATGGGGTGTCCTTACGGTGTTCGTTTCTTTCACCCGGTTGAGAAGGTGGTCGACAAGTGTACCTTCTGCTATCACCGGATTTCCAACGGTCAGACGACCGCTTGTGTTCAAGCCTGCCCGTTTGGGGCCCGACAGATCGGCAATCTGCGCGACCCCGGCGATCCGGTCGCAAAGGCGGTGCTGACTCAACGTGTTGGTGTGCTGCGTGATGAGTATGGAACCAAACCACATGTCTTTTATATCGGCTTAAACATGGAGGTGCGCTAGTCATGATTGAACAAGTAGCCCAGATGGTGGTTCATGGCGAGGCCTGGACACTCAAAGATCTCTTTGTTTTGCCGAATGAATACGTCTATTGGTCGATCCAGATTGTTTTGTATCCGTATATGACGGGACTCGTCGCCGGGGCATTTGTACTATCGTCGCTCTATCACGTGTTCAACGTACAAAAATTGAAACAGATCGCTCGCTTTGCCCTGGTTTTCTCCTTTGCGTTGCTGCCGGTGGCGATGATGCCGCTGATGTTGCACCTGCAGCAGCCGTTGCGGGGGACCCATGTTTTGATGACGCCACACTTCACCTCGGCTATTTCTGCTTTTGGTATTGTTTTTATGACTTATGCCTGCATCGTCGGTGCCGAGATCTGGTTTGTCTACCGTAAATTTATTGTGGAATCTGTACACCGGCTTTCGGTAAAAACGGACCGTACGACGTTTGAGGGAGGACTGCTGCTGATCTACAAGGTAATCTCTCTTGGCGCCTACGACCTGAGCGACGAGGCGCAGGAGTCGGATCACAAGGCCGTTCGTTTTCTTGCAGGACTCGGTATCCCGGTTGCGTGTTTTTTGCATGGTTATGCTGGCTTTATTTTTGGCTCTGTCAAGGCAAACGCCCTCTGGATGACACCGCTCATGCCGGTTATTTTTATCTGTTCGGCGGTCGTTTCAGGGATCGCCCTCTGTATCGTCAGTTATGCCGCCTTCATGGAGATCCGCAAGTGGGCCGCCAAGCGGGGAAAAAATTATCTATTACCTGACGCTGTGGCCCATGGCCAGACTGTCGTTAAATATGATCACCTGCGCAGTATTCAGGAACATGAAGTCACCATGTCTTCAAAATATCTGCTCATATTTATGACGTTGGCACTTACCCTCGAAATTCTCGATATGATTTTTCGCGG
>JACUTX010000202.1 GCA_014859615.1 Desulfuromonadales bacterium
TCAACCGGCCATCTTAATTGTCGTCAAACCGGACAAGATAGTTGACGCGAGACACTTGAGTCCACTCCCCTGGCGCGGGTCGCCGTTGAGGCGGAGGCGGAAGTTGAGGTAAACGCCGTCGTTGTAGAAGTAGACCGGTGCATCGGTCGGCGTCGAAACGATGTCGATTGATTTCTGTGCGTCACCGGTCGGATCCTGGAGGATGACGCCGTTGCGGGTCAGGGGAATCCACTCTCCATCTAGTGGCCAGGCCAGGGCGGAGACGGTAGATATGAAAATAAAAAAGAGAGAAAGGGCGAGAACTCGGCCAAAAACGGAACTATTGCTGCCTCGAAGTGTGCAACTTATGCACATATTATTCAGTAAAGTGGAAATAAATGACACTTTTTGCGTGTGAACAGGAATTTTTTTTGTTCCGGTCTGCATCATAACAGTGCTAGTACCATGTAACCTATAATCTATCGTATCTTGCTGGTTCTTTGTCGCACCAACTGCGTTATGACCAACGCTGATGAGCTACGGCTAGGCAGCCTTGGTCATGCCTTGTTGGCACGCCAAACTCCTGCGCAATATTACGACATTTTATGGGTTACATGGTACTAGTTACGGTAACGAAGTAAGGCATTGTGATACTCCAGAACCATGGCAAAAGGAGATGGTTTCCGGATTTCTCAACGCGTCTCTTCGGTGGCTAGGCTACTCGATATTGTAACAATTACAGGCCCTTGGCTCTGCGTCCCCGGATTGCTCCGGGTTTGCTCTTATCGGAGAGCTGTCTGCGGTACGAATACGTATTAACTTTATTCTGGATAAAATTTAATACCTGGTCGACAACAGCAGGTCGATTTTAAATTGTGATCTTATTGGTTATATTAGCAATAAGCATACCCATTATGTCTGAAAATGTGTAGGAAATCCAGATGATTACCTGTTTTGTCTGTTTTTATTCAGGTGTGTGTAGATGTGTATAAATCCTGAAGAGGGGGGTGTCGCAGGGATGTGAAGTGATGTAATATGCTGGTGGCACAGGTTGTGCAGTTATTATGTTTTGAATTAATGACTTAAGAACCCTCCGACAGCGGAACGGTTCCCTTTTTTGGAGACGACCTCATGTTTCTTAAAACGATTGTGCGTCGATATTTTTGTTTGGTTCTGTTTGCCGTTTTAACCCTGCTTGTCGCCTGCTCCGATCACCGAGACGCGGCTGTGACGACTTTTTCACTCTCTTCACCCGCCCGGATTGCGGCGTTAGATTCCGATACCCTTCTAATAACCGATTTCGGTGCCAATAAGTTTTGTACGGTTGATAAATTATCCCTGCAGATTGTGAACTGTTTTTCCGCCAAGGGAAAGCCGACAGGTATTGCCTATGCCGATTACAAGGGGGGGCGTTACTTTGTCGGGAATCGTTCGGTCAGAAGCGTCGACATGTTTGATTCCCACGGGAGCTTTATCGGCCATCTCGGCGGCGGCACCGGCCTGTTCGGACTCGTCAATGATCTGGCGATCAATAGAGCTGATGGAAGTGTTTATGTCCTCGATTCAAAAGCAGCCATTGTCAGCATCTATGATTTTGACGGTCGATTGGTTGTGAAGGACTTTACCCCAGGTGGGCTGGATAACCCGTCTGCCCTCTCTTTAGGTCCTGACGGGAAAGTCTATATCAGTGATTTTGGAACAGCGGACGATTTCAATGATCAATCAATCAAGATTTTTGATAAAACCGGCGTCTTGATCGATTCGATCCTCAGTGGGGGGAGCTCTTTTAAATCCCCGGCATTCACTTCACCACAGGGGCTTTTTATTGATGGCAGCAGCAACATTTTTATGGCCGATTCCGGCCTTGGCACAATCTTCATTTATGACTCCTCGTTTACTTTTATAAAAAACGTCGGTGAGCGTGGGAGCGAGCCGGGTCAACTGTTTTATCCGCTGGGCCTCTTTGTTGATGAGGTAAGCAGAAACATTTTTATTAGTGATAACCGGAACGGTAGAGTTACGGTTTTACTCGGAGCGGGGGTGGTGCCATGATGAACATCATTCGGCTCGCTCTCCTCTTTGCTCTTTTGTTTGTCGGGATAATGATCGGCGCTCCGCCCGTTCAGGCTCTTTTGCCGCAACATTCCGGATTGGGGTGTTTGGGATGTCATAACCTACATGGTGGGTCTGCTGGCGGGCTGTTGACCGAGGCTGATTCAGAGTCAACCTGCCTGAGTTGCCATGGTCTGTTGAATCCGTTCGGTATTACTGAAGTGGCAGTACATGACCCTGTGGGATATGGCCAGGGGAGTATGGGTTATATCACCTGCCGGGAGTGTCATAACCCGCATGATAATATCGGCAGCAATATTAAGCTGATTGGTTATGCCTATGATCCTGAAACCGGGTGCGAAGAGGGGGACGGGCAAATTCCGGCTCTGGTGTCGCCGGCTATCCGGGTCGAGCTGTCGACCAGTGATATCAATAACCCTGGATACAGAACGGTTACGTTCGCAGACGTGGGTGACTTTAACATCGACGGAACCTTCCCCGGCCCGGGCGTCTGTCAGATTTGTCATGCGCCGAATCACAATGTTGGTGCCGATTGCTCCGGTTGCCATCCTCACGACACAGGCTTCAAGCCGAAAGGGTGTACCTCCACAGGCTGTCATGACGGGCTGGGAGCGGGTGCTCTCGCCGTTAGCACCGCAAGCTCACATTCTACCGATATAATTTTTGCAGCAACGGGGGTTACGTACTCTTGCGCCGACTGCCACTCCGGGCACAATTCCGGCACCATCGAGATTCCGAACAACTTGACGGTCGGGATTCATTACGGCTCCAACGGTGAGAACGGAATCGCCCTTGGCAGCAGCAGCGTGACCGGCGCGACTGAAGCTGAGATCTGCTGGAATTGTCACGGTCTTTACGGCGTGTCGGAATGGGGGGTGAATACCGATACTAACGGGGTTAGTTTTCCTGATTATGATGCAGGATCTCTGAGCACGAGTAATTGGGTCGGCACTTGGGATGGTGCAGCAGGAAATACAGCAATGTGGTCAAGCGCCAATTTCAGTTATAAGGAGAGTCATATTCAATCGACGCACAGTGTTAATGCTGTCGATGGTGTGTCAGGGAAAGATGTTGTCGGGGATTTGCGCTGTTCGTATTGTCATGATGTTCATGATTTGAATAGTGCCCCGGGTGACGCGACAAATGGCAAACCTTATCTTCGCGGTAGTTGGGTCGGCAATCCGTATATTGAAGATGGTGCACCGAGTAACGATTTAACCGGTGGTCTGCCTGGTGATATTGCCAATTACTCAGCTTATGATCTCCCCGGACTGTTTGGTGCCGTTCCAAGAGGTGGAACCTCATATAATTCATTAGGGGGATACTATATCGACCAGAATAGCGGCAATCCGACCACTGATATTTTAATGGATTCTCCTGACAAGTTTGCCGGGCTATGTGTCCTTTGTCATGAGGGTGGAAATGCCGATGGACTCTGGGACCCTGCTGAAATTGATGCGATTAATAAATTTGGGGTTCCAGGTGACGATTGGGTCGGTACAAATGGTCATGCTGCAGTGGTCAAGGGTGGTGGCGGTTCGGTTGCAGAGAACCTGTTTACGATGGCAAAGCGTCACCCGACAACGGCTTGGGCCGCTTATACCAGCAATGGCTCTCACCGGGGGAATCCTGTTATGGCCTATAGAAATGCCAGAAATATTAACAAGGGGTTATGGGTGACCAATTATTGGGCGCAGGGAATGCGAGGAACTGACAGTACGGCATTTCAGTATTCACCCGGAGTTGATACGGCAATAAGACAGTACAATTATGGGGGGTACAATTGGGGGGCAACGGTTGTGATTGAAAATGCAGACGGGACGATGAGCGACAGTGGCACAGATGGCAACTATCATCAATTTACCTGTTCAAAATGCCACAATCCACACGCGTCTCGACTCCCGCGGCTACTGATAACCAACTGCCTCGATACGAAACATAACGGTTGGGATGACTCAATCGTAACGCTGAATGACCCGGCTCTCGCAGCAGAAAACAGGAGTATTTCATTTTCTCAGGCGACTTCGGCACAGAACTGTCATCGTCTTGCCGATCCGGGTTTTCCTCAATCGGGGCCTCAAGGGACAATGTCGGGTGGCTGGAACCGGGTCAGTCCCTGGTAATTACTTTTTTGGACAATGGAGTGAAAATGACGGGCCGGTAAAAGCCGGCCCGTCATTTTGCTCTGATCTATCTGCTATAGTTGAGTTGTAGTCTCTTCGGGAAAAGGAGGTGCCTTATGATCGAATACATGAACATTCAGAAGGAGTCGGGTCGCATCAGCACTCTTCTTCTGGCTCTGCTTTTAATGCTTCTGTATCTTGCCCCTTTGGCCGGATGCGCTGGCAAGATTTCGCGAACCGAGGAGCTTCTGGCCAAAGAGTATCTGTCCTTGTCGAATAACGATCTGCTCCTCCACTATTATCAATTAGAAGATCAGATTGTGGCTGATGAGCGCAGTGAAACCGGCTCTTCGGTTAGTCTCGGGCTCGGGACGGGGGTGTTCGGCAGCAGGAGCCACTACGGTGGCGGTGTCGGCATCTCGACCGGGGTCGGTTCGCAACCTGTTGCGACAAAGCTGCGCGACCGGCGCAA
>JACUTX010000203.1 GCA_014859615.1 Desulfuromonadales bacterium
CGACCGGAGTCATCCCCGCATCACGAACGAAACGCTGCCATTCTACACTTGCGGCAAATTCTTTGGCGGCAAGGATAATCGGATGCGCTTCATTGACGATGTCGTAGACCAGCCCGACTTCAATCCCGAGGTTTAAATCCGTGACGCTAACCCGATTTAGCGCGGGGAAATTCGGGGCCGCGCCGAATGCGAGTGCATACTTCCCGGAGGGTGAGGTGAGAAACTGGGCGACAATGTCATCATTATGGAAGACCCGGTCAAAGATGACCGTTTTAAAAAAAGGGTATTGCTCTTTCAGGGAGATAAAAACCGCCTCAAGACGTTCACGCCCGATCAACTCTATCGGCACGTCGGATCCCCCGAAAGCTTTCCAGTTGTCGATTTCACGCGTATAGATCTTCTGAATATCGCTCATGCTGAAAGGGATCCTTGGTACGCCACTCCCCCCGGAAAAAGAGATCGGAATCTGCGCGAGAATGATTTCCCGTTTGCCGAAACTCTTCTCTACGTCGAACAGAAGGCGTCCGGTGCGGCCGAACAGGAAGTTGTCGGCATTGACAACGCCCCCCAGATGTTTGGCAGATTTTTCTACGACGATAAAACGGTAATGACCCGTATCTTTATGCTTGGGGAACTGTTTGAAAAAGAGTTTGGTGATTTGAGTAGAGGGACCTGCGCCGGCAACAACTTCGATCTGATCCGCCCAAAGCGTGGAAGTTGCAAGAATCAACAGCACAAGAGTGCATAAGATTCTGATGATATGCATATAATGACTATCCTTTGAGCTTTTTGCAAAAGGCCGCCTGCGTCATTCCCGAAATGATTTTAATCGGGAATCCGGTCCTTTAACCCATTGAAGATGCTGATCCTTTGATAAAGGGTTGCGGGGATGACGGTCTTTTTGCAAAAGCCTCCTTTTAGTGATTTACTGTATTCGAGTTTTAACTTCAGGACCATTCTAACGAATATTTCGGCTGAGGGACAGTATGAATTTTTTTAATCAAAGCGCGACGTATCCCTTGCGGCTCGCTCTGAGGGCGTCTCCCTTTCCAATTGACAGAGCGAGGGGGGCAAGTTACAAAAGATGAATCGTCCTCAGTTTCCCGGCGGGGGGTGACAGGCCGGACAAAAAAAAGGGTAAAAAGGAGTCGTTGATGAAAAAAACAGTTCTGATTACCGGTGCGACTGCGGGCTTTGGTGCTGCCTGTGCGCGAAAATTTGCTGCAGAGGGGTGGCGGCTGATACTGACCGGACGTCGTGTCGAGCGGCTTGAGGCGCTGCAAAAAGAGCTTGGCGACTCTGTTTTGGCGCTGATTCCGCTTGATGTTCGTGATCGTGAAGCGGTCAGTCACGCCTTCGAACGATTGACCAATATCGACCTGTTACTCAACAATGCCGGGCTCGCCCTCGGTCTGGAACCGGCCTGGGCAGTCGATCTCGATGATTGGGAGACGATGGTCGATACCAATATCAAAGGGGTGATGTACGCCACCCGTGCCGTGCTGCCGGGGATGGTGGCGCGCAATCGCGGACATATTATCAACATCGGTTCGACCGCTGGCAGCTGGCCCTATCCGGGCGGAAATGTCTATGGCGCTACCAAGGCGTTTGTACAGCAGTTTTCGCGCAATCTGCGGGCCGATCTCCTCGGGACAAAAGTCCGGGTCACCAACCTCGCTCCCGGCATGGCCGAAACCGAGTTTTCAACGGTTCGCTTTAAGGGGGATGAAAAGAAGGCGGGGCAGGTTTATCACGACACCAAACCGCTGCGTCCCGAAGATATCGCCGATATTATCTATTACACGGCGACGCTGCCGGAGCATATCAATCTCAATGCCATAGAAGTGATGTCGATCAATCAATCGTGGGGCCCATTGGCGGTTCATCGGGGCGGGCAGAAGGGTTAGCTCTCCTCCCAGCCGGTGAAGTTGCGTAGCAGTTCGCAGACAATTTCAATGCATTCATGATCGAGATTAAAGGTGAGGCCGCTCAACGATTTATGGACATCGATACGGTCGCTCACCTCTTCGCCCCAGGCCGGGTCGTAAAAACTGACCATCGCCGCCAGAAACTGTTCTTCGCCGCAACTCTCGTCTTCGAGCGCTTTTTCCACGGCTGTTTTTAACGGCGAGAGCTCATTTTTGTCAGTCGCTGATGCGGGCGAACCTGGACCGAAGAGCTCCGGCCCGATCCGTTCGACCCCTTTTTTCCAGGCGGCCAGAAACCGGTCGTGCTTCTCTTCTGACTGACGAAGAACGTTCAATATATTGTCTCTGTTCATGTGTCCTCCCCACGGCAGTTCGTACAGGTGAGACCAATCATAGCGTATATTCTCTGCTTTGCCAGTCTGATTGCCTGTACCCGAGCGGGTGTAAAGTAGTGAAGTGAAGTGAACAACTTTATGAGGAGCGGTCATGACAAGTGATCTGTTGATGGGAAAAGAGTGCAGGTCGGCAAAAGAGCCTCATCCTCGTCCAGGGATTTCGACGATTCTTGAACCGGTGGAAAAAGATCTCGGCGGCTTTGTTGTCCGGCGACTGCTGCCGGCGGTCGGCAGAAAGATGGTCGGTCCGTTCGTTTTCTTTGATCATCTCGGCCCGGTCGATTTTTCGCCGGGGGTGGGGATCGATGTGCGACCACATCCGCATATCGGACTGGCGACCGTCACCTATCTGTTTGAAGGGGAGATCGTCCACCGCGACAGCCTTGGCAAACAGCAGACGATCCGGGCGAACGAAATCAACCTGATGACAGCCGGACGCGGGATTGCCCATTCGGAACGGACCGGTGCAGAATTGCGTCGACAGGGGCATCGCCTCCACGCCCTGCAGCTCTGGGTCGCCCTGCCGGTGGAACAGGAACAGTGCGAGCCAAACTTTCACCATTACGACACGAACCGGCTGCCGACGCTTGAACAGGACGGCGTTTTTCTCCGGGTGTTGATCGGTGCCGCTTTTGGCCTGCGCTCAGCTGTTGTTACCTTTTCTCCGACCCTCTTTGCTGAAGTGGTACTGCAGAAAGGGGCGAGCCTGACTCTGCCGAATGATATCGCACAGCGTGCTGTCTATCTGCTCTCAGGTGCTGTGCTTTGTCAGGGCTACCGGCTTGAACCGCATCGAATGACGATTTTTGATGCAGAAAAAGAGGTGATTGTCAGGGGAGAAGAAGAGACCCGGCTGGTGCTGATCGGCGGAGATTCGATCGGCAAGCGGACCGTCTGGTGGAATCTGGTTGCGAGTGACAGAGCCCTGATTGAACAGGCGAAGCTCGATTGGAGTGAAGGGCGTTTTCCGATGGTTGCAGGTGAAACCGAATTTATTCCGCTACCAGAATAATTCGACCCGGCATTTTTTTGAAAAACCGGGTCGGCAAAGCTTTGTTGTTTCTGCTATGATGGCAGCCGACTATGTTGTCTGAAGGCGACAGCAAAAGGAGTTAATATGACTGAGACCGTCTGGACCCCTCCTGATTTGTTGAAAATGTCCGGCAGCTACTGGAGTGCCTGTACCTTGCATGCCGGAGTCAAACTCGATCTGTTCACGCAACTCAGTAAAGCACCGGCCAAAGCCGATGAACTTGCCGGGCGGGTCGGGTTGAGTGAGCGGGGGTTGGTCATGCTGCTCGACGCCCTGGTCGCACTCGACCTGTTGACTAAAAAAAATGACCTCTACCACACCACGCCATTCTCCACCGAATTCCTTTCGTCAACTTCGACAAAATATATGGGGCATATCATTTCCCATCATCACCATCTGGTTGACGGGTGGGGGAGACTGGATGAATCGGTACGCAGTGGTGAGCCCGCCCGCAACCGACTCTCGCATGAGCCGACTGATCTGGAGCGAGAGAGTTTTTTGATGGGGATGTTCAATCTGGCGATGCAGATGGCGCCAAAGATTGTTCCGCACATCGATCTGACCGGCCGCAAGAAGCTGCTCGACTTAGGTGGTGGTCCGGGGACCTACGCGATTCATTTTTGTCTGCAGAATCCAGAGCTGCAAGCGACGATTTTTGATCTGCCGGCCAGCCGTACCTTTGCCGAAAAGACCGTGGCTGAATTTTCCCTGCAGAAGCGGATCGATTTTCAGGCGGGTGATTTTCAACACGATTCGATTTCCGGGCGCTATGACGTCGCCTGGTTATCGCACGTTCTGCACGGTGAAGGGAGGGAGGGGTGCGCAACGATGTTGAAAAAAACAGCGGCGGCACTGGAGCCCGGAGGTCTGCTGCTGGTGCAGGAATTTATCCTGACCGATGACCGGACCGGCCCGGTTTTTCCGGCGTTGTTCTCGTTGAATATGCTGCTCGGAACCCCCTCCGGAAAGGCTTACAGCGAGTTCGAGATTGTGCAGCTGCTGCAAAATGCCGGTTTGAAGCGTGTCTGGCGGTTGCCACTCGACCTGCCGAATGGTGCCGGTGTGATCTGCGCGGTGCGTCCGGAATAATATTGTTAAATGAGAGTATTTTGTAAAAGTCCCTTTATGTCATTCCCGAATTGATTTTGATCGGGAATCCAGATGTACAAAGGGTGCAAAGTCACAAAGGTTAAACCTATAAGCTAAAATTTTCGTAACTATTCAGCAGCAGCGAAAAGGGTGTCATTCCCGAGGGTGTAATCGGGAA
>JACUTX010000204.1 GCA_014859615.1 Desulfuromonadales bacterium
TGCAAGAGGCTCTTCAGTAAACTCAATTCACCGAAGAAGCTTCCCCCTTCTTATACATTCTAAAGACTTCAGCCAGCTCTTTTAAACGCCCGGACAAAATTTCCATCTCTGCTATATCTTTCAGGTTCTCTTCAACCTTCTCTCTGTTTTGTGTCAATCGCGATTCGGCATTGGCGATCAGATCGTAGATCAGCTGGACATTTTTAGTCTGGTACTGCACGGCGTCATTAACCGACTGGATCTGCACTTCGCGCTCTGCCAGGCCACGATCAAATTCGCGATTGGCCCGAACCTGTTCGCTCATGCCGAGAGTGATCTGGTCGGCGGCCTCCCTCATTTCGATCGTCCCTTCCTGAATCCGCTGAATCGATGTCAACTGTTCATTCATCGCATTCGATATCGATTGCACCGAATACAGGCTTTGGGAAACATCATCCAGCAAGGTATGAGCGCGGATCGACTGCTGGTCCGTCTGATCCGCAATCTGCTGCGCCATCGACGACGACTGCTCCGCACTCCCCATAATCTGCCGCAAAGCCCGGCCGGTCTCCATCGACAACTGCTTCCCGCGCACAATGCGGGTCGCCGTCGTCTCAACCGCTACCGTCATCTCTGCTGTGTCAGTTTCGATCGTCTTGATAATATTATGAATATCCTGGGCACTGACCGTTGTCCGTTCGGCCAGATCCCGAATTTCCCCGGCCACAACCGAAAAACCTTTCCCCTCAGCTCCAGCCTTGGCGGCAATAATTGCGGCATTAAAAGCGAGAAGTTCCGTATCGGAGACCAGATCCCTGATCACGTCGACTATTTTGGTCACCTCCTGCGTCTGCAGAACCAGCCGCTGCATGACTTCCGTCGTCTTGCGACTTTCAGTTTCAATCCGCTCCATCTCCTCGATCGACTCATTCATGATTTCGAGGCCACTTTTGGCATCTTCATGCACCGTTTTGGTCGCCTCGACGCTCGAAACAGCCCCTTCCCGGATCGCGGTCAACGCTTTTTCTATCGTCCGTAGATCGCTCAACGCCCCGGAAGAGTGCACCGAAGCGACAGCGGTCTTCTCTGTCACTTCACGACTGCTCGAAGCCATCTCATCGACCGTCGCTGTGGTCTCCAGAAACTTGGCATTCGAATGCTCCATCGCATCCGCCATCTCCTTGAGTGAAGCAAACAGCTCCCGGGAGGAGGCTGCCTCATTCTGGGTTCGACTCGACAAACCATCCATCTGCCCGGCTATTTTACTATGCTGCTCTTCCATCCCGGCAACAATCTCGCGATTACTGGATGCCGAGCGCAGACCGTCTATCGCCCGCTCGGCCAGATAACTGCTCCGTTCTGCAAGCCGTTGATGATGTGGGGCCAGCTCTGCAATGGTATCGAAGATCGTCTGCACCAAAAGTTCGACCTGATTGACCGAAGCCTGTAACACCTCCTGCATACTTTCAAGGGTCTGATCCCTGTCAGCACTCATTCCGGTCAACGGCCGCAACATCTGCAGCTGCAGGCGCAACTGTTTTTTCAGCGTGATCCGCACAAAAAAATACATGGTCGCGCCGGTCAGATACCCCATGAGCAGGCACATAAACGCAAAGGTAAGAAAAGGGATATCGGGGCCGAGAAACGGGCCAGCCGCAATCGGAAAGACCATACCGGCCGCCAGGCCGATACCATGAGTAAAGAAAAAAACTTTGCGCAGATAGGGAATACTGCTGATACCTGGAAGAGCCATTTGATCCCCTTAAAAGATACCGCTACAATTAAATTAATTTTTCAAAAGTACAACAATCGGCACTCTTACTCAAGAAAAACTGCACATATTTTATTCCTGAACCCGCTGTGATAGACTCCTTCGCATGTTGATCGATACACATATTCATCTCGATCTTTTGCCTGAACCGAAAATGCAGATCGATAGAGCCAAACGACACGGAATCGGGCAGTTTCTCGTTCCGGGGATCCGACCCCGTGGGTGGCCACTGCTGATGCAGACGGTCGACACCCTTGCCGGTGCGTACGCTGCGCCCGGAGTCCATCCACTTGCCGCCCGGGAGTGGGACAGTACCGTAGAGGAGCAGCTGCGCAGCTGTCTGAACCATCCAAAAGCGATTGCCATCGGCGAAATCGGTCTCGACAAACAGATTGAAACGCCGCTCGAATACCAGGAGATCGTCTTGCGTCACCAGCTGCGAATTGCCATCGACTGTAAACTACCGGTCATTTTGCACAGTCGCCGGGCGACCGGCCGCCTGCTGCAGATTTTAGCTGAGGAACAGGTAGATCGTGTCGGCGGAATCTTTCACGCTTTTACCGGCAGCATTGAGACCGCCAATCAGGCGGTTCAACTCGGTTTTGCCCTCGGTGTCGGCGGGCAGGCGACCTGGCCGGAAGCGGTGCGCGTGGCAGAGATGATCCGTCAACTGCCACAGCAGTGGATCGTTTTGGAAAGCGACGCCCCCGATCAGGCACCCCACCCGCATCGTGGCGAGATCAATCAACCGGCCTGGCTGTGCTATATTCATCATCGCCTGGCCGAACTGCGCGGCCTGAGTCCGGCTGAGACCGCCGCCATCACCACCCAAAACACCCGGCGCATCTTGCGTCTTCAGGAGAGCTTATCATGACAGATAACCGTTTTCATCGTCTCGAAATACTATTCGGCCCGGAAGCGACAGAGCGTCTGGCCAACGCCTCCGTCGTTGTCTTCGGTCTCGGCGGTGTCGGCAGCTTTGCAGCAGAAGCGTTGGTTCGCAGCGGCATCGGACGATTAACCCTGATCGATTTTGACAAAATTGATATCACCAACATGAACCGTCAACTCCATGCGACCAGCGACACGATCGGTCACGCCAAGGTTCAGGTTATGGCGGCGCGCTGCCGCAGCATTAATCCGCTTGCCCGGATCGAGCCGATCCAGGATTTTTTTACATCCGACAACAGCGATGAACTGCTCGACCGCGGCTACGACTACGTCCTCGACTGCATCGACCATGTCACGGCTAAATTGACCCTGATCGAACAATGCCAACAAAAAAAACTGCCGATCATCGCCTCTATGGGGGCCGCCAACAAAATCGATCCAAGCCAGATCCATATTGCTGATCTGGCCGACACCCATGGTTGCCGCCTGGCCCGGATCGTACGGCGGGAGCTGCGCAAACGCGGGATTGAAACGGGAATCAAGGTTGTCTATTCGACCGAAGCATTTGAACCCCTCTCTGCCGGACGTCGTGAGACGACGGCAGACAAAAGCTATCAGGATCGGCGGGCACCGCTCGGCAGCTCCTCCGTTATCCCTCCCCTGTTCGGCCTGACCATGGCTGGAGAAGTCATCCGTGCAGTAGCAAAGAAGGAGAAGTGATGGAACCGTTGTTGTGGCAGATCCCCCTTCTGGTCGGCATCGGCGTCGTCGCCGGCACCCTCAATGTTCTCGCCGGTGGCGGCTCGCTTTTGACCCTGCCGATTCTTATTTTTCTCGGTCTGCCGTCGAGCGTTGCCAACGGCACCAACCGGATCGCCATCTTCTTTCAGAACATTTTTGCGATCCGCAGTTTCCGTCGACACGGTCACTTCCCGATCAAGATCGCTCTGATCTGCACTGCCCCCGCCCTGATCGGCAGCTATATCGGCGCCTCTCTCGCGATCACCATCGACGACGCACTGTTCAACAAGATTCTGGCCCTGATCATGATCGGCGTCATGATCCTGACCGCCCTCGATCCGGCCCGAAATTATGCGGCCGAAGAGGTCAAAACAACACCTCTGCGGCTTGCAGTTCTCCTGGTGACCTTCTTCGGGGTTGGACTCTATGGCGGGTTTGTCCAGGCTGGCGTCGGTTTTATCATCATCAGCGGACTGCTGGTACACGGACTCGATCTGGTGAAAATCAATGCCATTAAAGTCATTGTCATCTTCGCCTTCACCATTATCGCCCTCGGTGTCTTTATTGCCCACGGCGAAATCGATTACGGTCTCGGCATCGCTCTGGCCGTCGGCAATTCGATCGGCGGCATCATCGGCACGCGTCTCGCCGTCCGCAAAGGACACACCTGGATCAAGCAGATCGTAACTGTTACCGTCCTGATCTTTGCCCTCAAACTCTTGTTCCTGTAAGAGAAGAACAAACGTTTATCACTAATTCAGCCCGGATCGATTTTTTTTCCAGAATGAAACCGGAAAGTAGACCCCGGATACACACTGCCGACCGACCGCTTCCGACGGATAGGCCCGACAGATATCCGGCTTGGTCTCGTGAATGGCGCAGAGGACTCTTTCGTCATCACTGCGTTGCAAAAACGGACAGCGGTGCAGCCTTTCTTTGCTCTCGGGATCCAGCCAGAGCCAGCCGGTCTCTCCGACATAGGCCAGCAGATCTTTACGGCCCGACTCTTGCCACCGTTTTAGATCGCGCTCTGATGCGTGCAGTATGCCGCCAAAAGCTTCACAGCAACGACCGCAGGCATAACATCCTGAACCGGCATCCCCCCCCCTCCACAATTTTTCTTTCAGAAACGTTCCGAGTAATTCAAGCATTTTATCCTCCTGAATTCCGATAGCTTTCGCTCCTCTTTTGCGCAGAAACAATCGATTCTATTTTATAAAAAATCATCACGATTAAAAAG
>JACUTX010000205.1 GCA_014859615.1 Desulfuromonadales bacterium
CGCAGGGAGCCATCTATAGTAGCGCAATGAGAAATTGCGAAATAAAACGTGACGTTAAAGAGATGGCCAGCCGCAGTTACGACGTTCTGGTCATCGGTGCCGGTATTAATGGCGCCGGGATTGCGCGGGATCTCGGTTTGCGTGGTCTGCGGGTCGCTCTGGTCGAGAAGGGCGATTTTGCGTCTGGAACTTCGAGTACTTCAACCAAGCTGATTCATGGCGGGTTGCGCTATCTGGAAAATTTCGATCTGCGCTTGGTGTTTGAATCGTGTCGTGAGCGCCTGATTCTGCAACGGATAGCACCGCATCTGGTCCGACCGTTGTCGTTCTTTGTTCCGGTCTATAAAGGGGATAAACGTCCCTTATGGATGGTTCGTGTCGGGCTGACCCTTTATGATCTGTTGGCCCTTTTTCGCAACACCCATGTCCATGGGCTGCTGTCGGCGGATGAGGCGGTGCGGCAGGAACCGACGCTTAAACGGGAGGGGTTAAAGGGGGTCGTGGTCTATTGGGACTGCCGGATGGATGATGCCCGCCTCTGCCTGGAGAATGTGATCAGTGCCGCCGAAGTCGGTGTTGATGTGGCTAATTACGCCGAGGTTGTCGGGCTGTTGCATAAAGGGGGGGAGATCGTCGGCGCGCGGATTGTCGATCGCGAAGATAAGTCTGAATACGAGATTGCCGCCCGGATGGTGATCAATGCCTCCGGTCCGTGGCTCGACCAGGTACGGTCGCTGGACGGTCCGCAGGAGCCGGTGCTCAGAACCACCCGTGGTACGCATATTCTCGTCCCCCGGATCAATTCCGGAAGCGAGGCGATCTACCTCTCCTCCGGTCGGGATGAGCGTCTCTTTTTTGTCATCCCCTGGGGAGAGATGTCGCTGATCGGTACGACCGATGTCGATTATTCGGGCGCGGCTGATGCGGTTGAGCCGACCGAAGAAGATATCACCTATCTTCTCGAAGAATCGGCCCGGCATCTGCAGGGGGCTGGCCTGACCCGCTCTTGTGTTGCTGCAGCTTTTGCTGGTCTGCGACCGCTGGTGCGTGACAAAAAGTCCGAGCATGCGTCGCAGGTTTCGCGGGAACACACTCTTCTGCAATCACCGACCGGACTGCTGTCCGTCGCTGGCGGTAAATACACCACCTATCGCGCGGTAGCGGCTCAGGTCGCTCGCCTGGTCTGTCGGCGGCTCGGATATCCGGCCAGGAAAGCGAATACCGATACGCTGCTTTTGCCGGGGGGGATCCCTGGAGATTTTAGTCAGTTTCTCGTTGATGAAAAACAGCGGCTGCTGACTCATTACGCTGTCGACCCCATGTTGATTGATCGTCTGCTTGAGCGTTACGGATCGAGAGCTGCGGCGGTGCTGGCGACAACAAAAAATGCACCGCAACTGCTCCAGCCGGTGGTGGCGGAGAGTTCCCTGACGCAACTCGAAGTTGACTATGCGGTCCGGTTTGAGATGGCGAGAACCCCCGCTGATGTCTTGCGTCGACGTACTTCTCTGACCTTGCAGGTCGGGCAGGGACTGACTGAACTGCCAGCTGTTGCCCGGCAGATGCAGCGACTGCTTGGGGTGAGCGACAGACAGAGAGAAGAGTGGGAAGATCATTATAGAACGCACGAAGTCCAAACAAGGGAGAATCACGATGAAAATCGTTGTCAAGACCACTAAGCCTGAAAAGCAAAAAGGGGGGTGTCTGCTCCTCGGGGTTTATGCGGGGAGATTGCGCAGCGCGACTGAAAAAGAGTTGTCTCCGGAGGTTGCCGCTGTATTAAAGAGGGCCGCAGGGCGTGAAAACTTCACCGGCAAGATCGGGCAGCTGCTGGAATTGACGACGCCGGACGGCTGCCGGGCTGATCGATTGCTGCTGATCGGATTAGGTGAAGAAAAAAGAGGGACGGGGGAGATTCTGCGCCGGGCGGTCGGTACTGCTCTGCAGAGGATGCACAAAGTCCATGAATCCGATCTGGCGGTGGTGTTTGATTCGTTTACGCTGCGAAAACTCGATACGGCGCAGCGCGCCGAAGCGCTGGTTGAGGGGGCGCTGCTGGGCGACTACCGGTTTGATCGTTATCAGACCGAAGATAAAGAGACGCGCAATTCAAAACCGATCCGGGTCACCCTGCTTACGAAAACTCATGATCTGCAAGCGGTAGAGTCCGGGGTTTCTGTGGCTGCAGCGGTCTGTGCGGGTGTTGTACTGGCCCGTGATCTGGTCAACGAGCCGGGGAATGTCAAATCGCCGGATTATCTTGCGAATCGGGCGCAGCAGGTCTGTACGGAGGCCGGTCTGGAGTGCACCATCCTCGGCCGCGCCGAACTGGAGAAGGAGCAGATGGGGGCGATGCTCGGGGTGGCTCAGGGGAGCAGTCGGGAGCCACGTCTGATTGTTATGCAGTACCACGGCGGCTCGGCAGAGCAGAAGCCGATTGCTCTGGTCGGCAAAGGGGTCGTGTTTGACACCGGCGGCATATCGATCAAACCGTCCGAGGGGATGGAAGAGATGAAGATGGATATGGGAGGGGGTGCGGCAGTGATTGGGACGATGCAGGCTGCGGCGCGGTTGAAACTTCCATGCAACCTGGTTGGCGTAGTCCCGGCCGTCGAAAATATGACGTCGGGAACAGCGATTCGTCCCGGCGATATTCTCACTTCGCAATCAGGAAAGACCATTGAAGTTGTCAACACGGATGCCGAAGGGCGATTGATCCTGGCCGATGCCATCAGTTATGTTCGCCGGTTTGAGCCGATTCAGGTGATCGATCTGGCAACTCTCACCGGAGCTTGTATTATTGCTCTCGGGCATCATGCTACAGCGGTTCTCGGTAACGATGAAAAGTTAATCGCCAGTCTGATCCGTGCTGGCGAGCAATCGGGGGAACGTCTCTGGCAACTGCCGCTCTGGGAGGAGTATGCTGAGCAGATCAAAAGCGAGGTCGCCGATGTGAAGAATGTCGGTGGCCGACCGGCGGGGACCATCACCGCCGCCGCCTTTATTCAGAAATTTGCCGATGGTTTGAACTGGGTTCATCTCGATATCGCCGGCACCGGTTGGGAAGAGAAGGGACGACCCTGTTACTCTTTCGGTGGCACCGGAGTCGGCGTACGGCTGTTGAGTTGTTATCTGCGCGGTCTTCATTTGAGCTGATGCCGGGCAGGAGTGGTTTGACCCGCTGATTAAAGGGCTTTGCCCTTGACAGCGTCAGGGACAGTTGCTAACGTGCCCGATTGGAAAAGACTAAAATAGAAATACAAACGAGACTCTGAAAATTAAGTCAAACGACTATGAAAATATTGATCGCTGATAACTTTGCCGTAGAAGGACAGAACGTTTTTGCAGCGACTGACGGGTTTAAGGTCGCCTATTTTCCCGGGCTTTCCAAAGAACAGTTACTGGTTGAGGTCGTCGATGCCGATGCTCTGATTGTCCGGGGTGGAACAGCGGTGACTGAAGAAGTGTTTGCTGCTGCCAAACAGCTGAAAGTGGTCGGACGCGCCGGTCTCAGTGTTGAAAATATGGATCTGCAGGCAGCCAATCGTAAAGGGGTGATCGTTATGAACACTCCGTTTGGCAGCGCAACGACCACGGCCGAGCATACGATCGCTATGCTCCTCGCCCTGGCCCGTAATATCCCGGCGGCTGATGCGTCGATCAAGGCCGGACGTTGGGAAAAAGAGCGTTATCTCGGGACCGAGATCTGTGGTAAAATCCTTGGGGTGATCGGTGCCGGGAAAATCGGCCGTCTGGTTATAGAACGCGCCCTTGGCCTGAAGATGCAGCCGATCGTCTACGATCCCTATCTTTCTGAAGAAGCGGTTCGACAGATGGGGGCTGAACAGGTCGATTTTGACCGCTTGCTGGCCGAGTCTGATTTTATGACTCTGCATGTGCCGCTCACGGTCGAGACCCGTCATCTGCTCGACGCCGAAGCTTTTAAAAGAATGAAACCAGGGTGCCGGGTCATTAACTGTGCCATGAGCGGTCTGATCGATGAACCGGCGTTGATCGCCGCGCTCATGTCCGGTCACCTGGCCGGAGTGGCGATCGATATTTTTGATACGGAACCGTTGACCCGACAAAATCCGCTCTGGACGATGGATCGGGTGATCTGCACCCCGCATCTGCGGGCTGCAACCAAAGATGCACAGATTAATGTTACGGTTCAGATCGCCCGGCAGGTGGTCGATTTTCTGCAGCGGGGGATCATTGTTAATGGCGTGAATGTCCCGTCGATCAGCGCTGAGTTGCTGTCTGAAATGCGACCTTATATCGAACTGGCCGAAAAACTCGGCTCATTTGAAGCGCAGGTGCATGGGCGGGGGCTGAAGAAGGTCCGCATCGAGTATGCCGGTGATGTAACGCGCTATCCGGTTGAACAGTTGACTATGGCGACGCTTAAAGGGCTGCTGACTCCAATGTACGGTTCGATGGTCAATTATGTTAATGCCCCGCATCTGGCAAAGGAAAACGGTATCGAAATTGTTGATATGCGCAGTACCTCGACCGGCGGATTTGAAAACTCGATCAGCTTGACTGTGGTCGATGCCGATGGCGAACATTCTGTCGGTGGCGCTCTGTTCAACCCGCAAGATTA
>JACUTX010000206.1 GCA_014859615.1 Desulfuromonadales bacterium
CAGATACCGCGCCGAAACGCTGATGATATCTATTGCGGAATAAAAAGCACAATGAAAACGTCATCACCAATCTATTCTGGCAAGTCGTCAAGGTACTCCCGATCTTGGTTCAAAGATCTCCTGATTTGGGCGGGCGAGGTACAATCACTGAGTTTTTCTTTCGACCAACACCACTCGCTTTTCCGCAATATTCTTCCTGAATTTTTCCGGCACATCATCCCAGACAAAGAGATCGACCCGGAAGGGGAGATCACTCTCCTCAAAAGCCTCCTTGAGATCGGCTACCTGTAACATCTGCTCCGGTTTGGCAAAAACCACCATATCCAGATCAGATTTCGGGTTGGCGGTAAATTTCACCCTTGAGCCATAAGCCCAAGTTTCGGTATCGGGCAGATAACGATGCAACAGCGAAAGAATAGTTTCCCGCTGGGCGATGGTCAAGTCGATGTTGTCCGGTTTTCGTCTCATTATTCCCAGTTCTCACCACTCATGGTTTTATAGAGACCGATGGCATCGGTAACAAAATCAGTCATAATCTTCAAGGCGCGGTCCACTTTTTCGCCACTGTAGTCGTGAGAAGTATCAACTCGTGCCTGATTGTATTGCAACCAGTTTACAATGTCAGACGGCAGCAGGTTGTTTTCGTTGGCAAGACGTAAAATCGGCTTGGGGCCATTGGGTAATTCGGCAAGGCCAATTTCTTCTTCCAGATATCGCTTCAGTACTTTTCACAAACAATCCCAGCAGGTTTCATAGCGCTGAATCGTAGATTCTTTTACCGCATCGATGATCCATTGTTCATGATCATCAAACAGCGAGTTAAGGCGATCGTTTTGCTCCTGTAGAAGCAATAGAGTCTTTTTCAACTTGTTGTATTCAATCATTTGTTATCTCCCAACCCGTTGAATACAATCAGCCTTGCCATAATGGTACGACTATTCCGGGACTACTATAATGCCCATTTTTCAACTCACTCAAGATTCTCATTATCGCCAACTTATCCAACCCGCAATATACCAGCGTCACCGCACGCAGCCGCTCCGGTTCGACCTGCTCGGGAAAAATTGCAATTAAATCAAGGGACTACACAATACTGAAAACAGCCGTAGAGGTCAACTGAACTTTGGCCCAGCTACTTTCGGCAATATCAATCTATATTCGTAACCATTTAGTATTATTGAGAATTATTATAAAGAATGCATGTCATCTTGGGAATCCGTGACTTTAAAAGCTGGCTTCAGCAATTACCCTTTTAAGGAGTGCCGGTCTTTTCGCAGGGGCTGAATCGTTATCTGCATTTGTTGCCGGTATCTTGCACAAAGGCAAAGACCAAAAAAGGAACAGAAAACCATAAAAGGGTGGGGCGAAGAGGGTGAACGAATCAGGGTTAAAACCGTTGGACACGAAAAAACCCGCTGGTTAGCGGGTTTTTTGAATTTTTCTGGATTGCTTTGGCATAAAGAGCCTGGAGAAATTCTATAAAACAGGACAGCAGCTTGCGACTGAGGTCAAGATCTTCCTTGACACCGATCCAGGAGTTCGGCCAACCATCAAAATCAGGGGCCCAGTAAAGAAATGAAGAAGAGTTGCCAGGCATGATACTCCAGCAGTATCTCGCTGAGTGTTTTTAGAGTCTCGTCGGTAATTTGGTTTATGCGCCAGTGTAGCCACAGACGCCAGCGCGTGGCGAGTTGGGGATCGGCATATAATCATCTTCGTCCCCACAGCTGTGTCTGGTTGCACTTCTGGCAGAGCCAGCCTTCACCCTCCGAATTACATTCGAGGCAGATACATACAGCAGGATGCTTTTCGCAATCATCGCAGGAGATTTCCGGCGGCTGATTGCGCGCCAGGATAGTTATTTCTTTCCCGCCGGGTGCCAGCCCCTGATATTTACCGAGAACCTTGATCCGCAGCTGCGTGGTGTCGCCCATGTCGTAATCATAATCAATTTCGTATCCAGTACTCAGCGACGTGACCAGCTGTCCATGCATACCGATGGTTTGCTGGCCAACGAAAAACTGGCTCATATGGCCGTAGCATTCCAGCCAGAGTTTGCGCAAAACCTATCCAGCTTTTTGAAGGTGGCCAGCTCATCCGTGTGCAGATGCAGCCAATAGCCTGAGGGGTAACGGGTGGTGACCAGCAGGTGCAGACTGACATGCTCGTCATCTATAATAGATTCTGCCGGTAGTTTCGTCAGGCAGCTGGCCAGGTGTTTGCTCATGCCCGAACGGGTGTATTCTTTGCCGCAGAGGGTGCAGGCTCCCTTGGTCGCTTTGATTGTCATTCAACGAACTCCTTCATGGTTTGATGCCTCTGTATTTCCGACCGCTCATCAGAGATTCCGTTGCAGGCCAAGCTGTTCCCACAGAAAACCGAAATCAAAGGGTTGACCGTCCTGATCCCGGGCCCGGCGTGCTTCGAGGTGCTCGTACGACTCCAGCAGTTCGATGACGGCCTGACGCCCTTTGGTGCTGCGGATGGCCTGCCGCGGCGTTTTGTATTCGAGCGCCGGAATCGGCTCGTCAACCCAGTCGGTGTAATGTGTGCGCAGATAATCATGCACAATGGTCGTCATGACCTCCGGTGGAATGTCAGGAGGTGCAGCCGGTGCGGCGGGTTCCAGCGCTATGGGGGAGCGGGGATCGGCCAGCTCGCGGCTCTGGTGACGCAGGGTCTGGCCAGCGATCTGTTCCAGCCATATGCGACTTTCATCGGCCAGCTTGCGGGTGCGGCAGAACACCTCCAGGATATCCTTTTTGGTCAGGGTCAGTGACGCCTGAATCCGGCTGCGGCCATCGCCCAGGTCGGCAATCCGCACCCACCCCTCATCGCCATCACCGTTAACGTCCGGCTGTTCTGCCAGCAGTATCGCCAGTGCTGCCCGATCGCTGATCCGATAGCGGTCGGTGGTGCCGAGAATCGGCTCCCCGCTCGAAGCGTCCACCAGTTCGGGGAGTGGCAGCGGGGCGATCAGGGTATCTTGCCAGTGCAGTCTGATCTGCCCGCCGATGAGATCGCGGGCGAATTCGGAATGCCAGTCGACCCCTGTCATCTCGTGGAGAATTTCATCTCGGCAGGACAGGCCGTCGTCGCGGCTGAAGGGATAGATCGCCCCGGAAAGGACCATGTCCTCATCCTGCGTAACCAGCCGCGCGCCGAAAATGTCACCGCGCACCAGGGATTTTGAGGCGCTGCGCTCGGCAACCCAGATATTCGGTTGCTCGGGACGTAGCAGGTCATGCAGGCGCAGTCCCTCACCGGGTCGGCTTTCGCGGACCTCGTAAAGTCCCAATACGTTCTCGCTCAGCCGGCGCAGCCAGTCCCTGCCCACTGCGGGGAGCAGGGGTCCGCCGGGACCGAGGAGCAGTTCGTGAACCGGCTTGCGCTCGCCATCAATCTCCAGTCGGGCATCGGCCAGCGTCCATTAGCCGATATTGACCTGCAGCATCTCCTGCAGATGCGGCGGCAGCTCGCTGATGGCCTGTATCTCCTCATCATCAGGATCGCCGAAAAAATCGTAATGTGCGGCCTTCGTCATCTTCTCGGGATACTTGGCCGACAGCCAGTCCAGCGCACGGGATGCTGCACTGTTCTTGTCGCGCTGGCGGGATTCGAATCTGTCCTTTTCCAAAAGGCAGCATTTTTTGTATTTCTTGCCGCTGCCGCAAGGGCATGGCTCGTTACGACCAATGTCACTCATGATAAGCCTCTTTGTTGTTTATCATCCGGAAAAAAATGGTGTCGAATGTCATGCTGTTATATCTCCTTAGATATTAATCTGCAACAGCAACAATATCTGCTCAGCTGATGTCCGTCCATGCTTCCCGCAGAGCCGGAGCCAGGGTGTGGTCGTCGGAATTTTTTTCAAAGATCTGAGTCAGGGTGCGTATTACGGGTGTCAAAAGAGCCAGATGTTCCTCGCTAGCGTCGGGGTCGAGCAGGTTTTGTGCGGTAAGAAAGTCACTCCAGGCGGGCAGGCTCATGGCCAGGACAGTCACCGCATGATCGGCATGGCTGAGGAGATGGAGCTGACTGGCGATAAAGCGATCCAGAGTATCCGGGTCGGGGAACAGAACATGAGCCGAGAATCCTTTGTGTTTTTTCGTTCTGCTCGGCTTCGCCGCGAACCACGAGCGCTTGACCGGCTTCAGGTCTCCGGCCTCCCGCCTGGTGAAATAATGGCAGATTTCCCGGCCCGCCAGCAGGGCGGTCATCCCGGCAATACCGCACTCCCGGATCAGATAGCCGACGAAGGCGGCGGTCAGAAAGGAGATCTGCTCAAGGTCGAGACGATACTCCTTGTCTCGCAGGTTCTCCGGAGAAAACATCTGGCGTCCGATCAGGTGTTCGGCGTAGGTGCGCAGGTTCTCAGAGTCGATATTGGGCAGGATTCCCTCCCCAATCCGTTGTAGCGCCGTGATATCCGTTCCGGCCGGATCCGCTTCAACCCAGCTCAGAATCTCACAATCGATCAGGCGCGAGGCGATATCATCCGCCACCCAGGACATGAGATTGTTCGCTTTTCTGACCTCTGGCAGAGCCAGATGCAACCCCGCGGTTAATGCCCGG
>JACUTX010000006.1 GCA_014859615.1 Desulfuromonadales bacterium
GGGGAACAACCCCGTGCTGTTTGAATCGATCGATCCTGACCTCCCGCCACTGCAATTCTCCCGGAAAATATCCGAAAAAGCATCGCGAATCGGTCTGGACTGGCCTGATGCCAAATCCGTTCTTTGCAAGGTACGTGAAGAGGTCAATGAACTCGAAGAAGCGATGCAGAACGCAAGCGTCGACGCCATCACCCATGAGTTGGGCGACCTTCTCTTCGCAACAGTCAATCTTGCCCGGCATCTTGATATAGACACTGAGCTCGCTCTGCGTCAGAGCAATTTACGATTTACCCGCAGGGTGCAACGGATAGACACGACCTTGAACAATCAAGGATTAACGTTTAATGATCTAAACAGCAGGGAGTTGGATCAACAGTGGGAAGAGGCAAAGCAGGGTGAAAAAAACGGGAAAAGAACATGAAAACGAGCTCTTGTCAACATTGCTTCCCGTTGTCCACATATTTTGTGAATAACCTGTTCAAAAACCTGTATACAAGTCAACAGAGCAACGTATTGCAGAGAAGGGTTACATATTGCCTATTTTTTAAACACAATAAATTTATTAATAATTACAGTTATTTATAATAATTTAAATAAATACAACTGCAAAAATTAAATATTTTATTAATTATGATAAAGAAGATGGAGATTACGACACGATGTTTATAAAACTTTTTATTTTGTTTATAACTGTCCCGTTGCTGGAGATTTTTGTCCTTCTCAATACCGCCGAACAGATCGGTCCATGGCCGACATTTCTTCTCGTTATAGCAACAGGGGTCGCCGGAGCTTACCTTGCGAAAAGTCAAGGTCTCGACCTGGTGCAGAGAATCCAGATTGCAACCAACAAAGGTGAACTGCCGGCAGAAGAGTTGATTAACGGCCTGTTTATTCTATCTGGAGGGTTACTGCTTCTGACGCCGGGATTGGTCACAGACCTGTTCGGATTTATCTGTCTGACCCCCTGGAGTCGGGAACCGTTAAAACGCTATCTGATCGCATGGTTTAAAAAAAAGATTACAAAAGGGGAGTTTCAGATCAGACATTTATAGAAGAGACAACACACACAACAAGATCGGTTATATGTCTTTTTTTTGGGGTCACGAAAGACAGGAGGCATCGTGGAGGACTGCTACCGGCTCATCAAAACAACGCGTTGAAACGTCATCAGAAGGGAAAAGGTCCATTCTGCTCTGATCAGCCAAACCACCGGTTAAAAAAACGATCCCAAGAAGAAGCGGCAAAGCGACCGAGACCACAAAATGCAAAGCCAGTCCACGCTTGCGACCGAACATCCGTTTCATCATTGTTAAACGATAAAACTCCTGTTCAGCCATAAACCGATACAAAGAGACAAGAGCAACCAAAAAAGCAAACAGTCCCATTGTGACATCTGTAAGTATCATCCTCTTCTCCTTACTCAACAAGATCAAACTCTGTTGCATACGGACGAATAAAAGGAGCTAACCTAATTCTAGCGGCATATTTAAGCATCAGCAAGCTACAATTATTTCAAACATATTTATAATTTTCTAATCTTACCGAATTATTTAATCGAGTTAATATTGATTTGGGGCAAAATGCAGAGAGAGCCGACTGTGGTTCTTACTTTCATTATCTGTTCATTCGCAAAAGATCGTGACGGGTGTATACTTCCCGTATCTTTCAGCTGTATAACTTGTCTATAAAGTGATGTCTGTGATACTTTCCACCGCCATGAAATCTTTTATTCCTAAAACAATCCGCCACCGTCTTATAATCAGCACCCTGTTGCTGTTGACCTCTGCATGCGGTTCCAATTCGCAGCAAGAGACACCCCGGACGCCAGTTGTCACCATTCATGCCTATCAGCATAAAAACCTGCAAACGATCTTTACAGAATACGATTATTCCTGGGATCAGCTTGATCTCGGCGTCCCCCCGCTTATCCTGAAAAAATTTCCGGACGATCTCCCCGAGATCGATTCGGTCGAGCTGAAAAAAAAGTTATTTTTTAAATCAGTACTGCCGATGGTGCTGCTGGCCAACGAGGAGATCAAAGAACAGCGCGACACTTTGAAGGAGATATTTCTTTATTTTGATCAAAATGGGGTGATTGATGCGCGACAACAAGAAGAATTATCAGCAATCAACAGACAATATAAAATCAAGACAGATCCGCTACTCGATCATAAAACACGACAAAGGCTTCTAAGACGGGTCGATATCCTCCCTGAATCGTTGGTTCTGGCACAAGCGGCCAACGAGTCAGGCTGGGGAACCTCACGATTTGCCCTCCAGGCAAACAATATTTTTGGTGAGTGGACATTTACACCCGGCACGGGGCTGATTCCGGCAGACAGGCCAGAGGGTGAAATCTATGAAGTTCGTCGATTTATGAGTCTCTATCAGTCCGTCCGCTCTTATATGCGCAATCTCAACACCAACAGCGCCTATCTATCGTTACGAAAGGAACGGGAAAAACTCCGACAGAAGAGCCTTACCGTTTCGGGACTCGATTTGTCGTCTCGACTCGACAACTACTCCACGCGTCGTGAAGCGTACTCACGCGAGATTGAGGAATTGATCAGATCAAACCGACTTGAGCAAAAAGTTGCTCGTGCTTATCTAAGATCGAGTGTTTCGATTCAGGAGATAAACGGTACTGAATCAGGGACGGGATTGTTCGGAAGTATGTATCAGCTACAAAACAGATTTAAATCATTGTGACGATGGAATCCGGAACCAGGGGTGACTGAACCAGCCCCATCCACCTGTTTTCAACGGCACGGTCAAAGTATATTTGTTCCGTCTTCCGGTCAGTGGTTTTTCCGCCTGAAGCAGAAAATCAGTTGTACTCCCTTTTATCTGCTCTATTTTCAGACGATTCTCCCCCTGAACAAACCCCTGCAGACGCCGCAGATCTAAACGATCGACATCAAGCCGGACCTGTATTGCCGGAGGGTCGTTGACAAGGATCGTATCAGCCTCTCCAATAATTTGTGCGTTGAGACGGTGCATTGAAAGTTTACTGCGAAACTGTTCGAGTGTGGCGTATTCCCCCCCCATCGGAAAACGCGGAACGGCAAACAGATCTGTCGTTTCATCGACAACGCCTGACTGTTGCGCAATTGCTGCTGCAAAACCGAGATTTTTCACGATAGCGGCCAGTTCCTGGGAAAATTCACCATAGGGATAAGCAAAAAGAGTCGGTTTTTGACCGAGTTCCTTAATAAATGCGTTTTCGGCTTGAAGAATATCAGCTTTGATTCGATCTGACCAGGCCGCCTTCGTTTCACCACCTCGTCTCTCGATCAGATAATCATGAGTCGCTGAGTGATTACCGATCACAACCCCCTGTTTAACCAGCATTCGCAGATCATCCCAGGAAAGATAGCCAGAGTTTCCGACGTTATCCGTGTTCACAAACAAAGTGACCGGAAAACCGTATTGACGCAACAACGGCATACCATGCGTCAAAAAAGAGCTAAACCCGTCATCAACTGTCAAGACCGCCGCCTTGTCCGGAAGTTTTTGCCCGGAACGCAACCGGGAGACGATCTCTGACAAGGAGTATACTTCTGTTTTGCTCTGTTGGAGATATTTAAGATGTGATTCAAACTGATCAGACGAGATGTTGGTCGACGGATAGCGCTCGTCCCCGAACCGGTGGTAGATGAAGATATTGACCTCCCCCGCTGAAGCGGGTGCAACGGTGCTGATCAGCCCGAGTAAAAAGAGGGGGGTCAAAAGAAAAATCGTTTTACCAGTAAAACAGAGCAAAGAGATCTCCTGTTCAGGTCAATTTCACCTTGTCGCGCAGATAGCGGCGAATAGAGTTTCTGGCTCGCGGCGTCACGGCCCACTCCAGCCATTTAGGTAATACAGCAGGGATCTGGGTTGTTTCAATAGCGACCTGATCGCTATCCATCAACCTCGATTTGAGATGACGTGTTCTGCCGTTGACCCGCGAACTTATTGCGTGCAGGCCAAGTTCAACATGGATATTGAAAGCAAAATCAAGGACACTGCTCCCTTCCGGCAAGGTAAAGAGCTCGCCACGGGGCGTATAAACCTGGATCGTCCTGGACGCGAGCCGTAATGATTCCGCATCGAAAGCCGATTCTCCCTCAAGAAGTGAGTGCATCAGATTTTTGAAGTTGGTATGGCGAAATTCAAAACCCGGGGCGAGAACGCCCGACTCATTGAATCGTGCCAGTTTACGGGTGGTGATTTCAATGCGAAGGCGTGATTCGCCAGCCTGAACAGTTGTCTTTAATGCCTGATAGCCAAATTGTGACGGCGCATTCAAGTGGTCGCGAAGTTTACCGGTAATCGGAGGGTAAAGGTCGTGAATCAGACCGAGGGCCATGTACGCTTCCATCCGATGACCAACCAGAATTTCCAAGGTATAAAGGGATTGCAAACCCCGTCGCATTGCTTGTGTGGCTGTCAGACTGAACGAGCGCCAGCGGTCATTTAATGAAAAATTGATTTTTTGTGAGTCGAGTGAGGAATGAACGGTAGACTTTAGCTTCCTTAAAAAAAGCTCCTGACGGCTCTTGGTCAATTCAAGAAAGTCGCGATAACGTCTGGCGCGTTTCGAATAAAGGACATTGAGTGAGAGTGCCTCCAGTTCATCCGCGACATAACCCATCCCGAGATGGGAGGCAAGCGGGACATAAACCGTGCGGGTCTCCTCGGCGATCAACTGCTGCTTCTCCGGGCTGAGCGCTCCGATTGTCCGCAGATTGTCAATCCGGTCCCAGAATTTAAGACAGAGCACACGGACGTCTTCGACGGCTGCAAGAAGCTGCTTGCGATAGGTTTTTTCTTTCAGCGACTGTCGGTTCAGTCGTTTGTCATCGGCCTTGGTCAGTCCGTTAACGAGCAGAGCGACATCGTCTCCATACTGTTCGCCGACAGACTCCAGAGTTACCGGTGTATCCTCGACAACATCGTGCAACAGAGCAGCAATCACCGATGAAAAATCCATCCAGTGACGGGCGGCCAGATGAGCGACGCGCAACGGGTGAAAAAAATAGAGCTCACCCGATTTACGCAGCTGGGCAGTATGCGACCGCCGCCCGAACTCAAAAGCATGCTGCAAACGCGCCATCTCCATATCGAGTTCATTTTCACCCAACCCGCCGCCATAATGGGTGACGAGTAATTCCATGATCTCATTAAACAGACGCTGTTCCAGTTTTGGATTATAAACAGTCTCCAAACCTCTTAACTCCCTTTCAAAGATCTCCTCATAAATCGCAATATTGTAGTCGTCCTCGCTCTTCCCGGCAAGCAAAAGAGTATAATCAGCACATTATAACCTCAACCGGGTGGCCATTCCATATCACGACCACCGAGCAGATGAAAATGAAGATGCCAGACAACCTGCCCGCCCGCCGAATTGCAATTCGTCACCAGACGAAAACCATCTTCGGAAAAATCGAGATCATGAGCAATTTTCCCGGCAACCTGATAAACGTGACCGATCAGTTCGTTGTCGGCTGTCGTCAGGTCGAGAGCGGTACAAATATGTTTACGTGGAATAATCAAGAAATGATGCGGAGCCTGTGGATTGATATCTTCGAAGGCGACAAGAGTCTCATCCGAGTAAACAACTTTCGCCGGTATCTCGCCAGCGGCTATTTTACAAAAAAGACAATCCGTGATCATTGCGTCTCCCCTTTAAAATGCGTGATTAAAAAATTCCGGGTAGTAACAGAGATTAACCGTACAATCCTGACCAAAACGGTCTCTGTGTGCGGCGTGTGCCTTTTTTTGAAAAAGGTCATCCATCAAACCGGTAAGGGCCAGACGATCAAATTCAGCTGCCAGAAGAACATTTTTGACCTTCATGGCCGTTGACGCACCGCGCCCGACCAGTTTCAGACCGAACACCCCCCCGCGCTCCAGTGCCGGAATAGCACAGAGGCCGCAACCATTCCGGCGATTCGAACGGGACCACGACATCTGTTGCTCAATAACCCCCTGCAAGGCGCCAGAAAGATCAGCCTCAACAGCTTCTATAGTATAAGGGATTTCACACGGCCAGATCTTGTCCGGACTGGAATGGTGGAAGGTACAAAGCCCTTCGGTATTCGGGCAGTTACCGATCAGCAGAAATGCATCAAAAGCGACTCCGGGATGCCTCTTAATGATAGCCGCCATCTCGGCAACAGGGAGATGACGCGGCAATACGACACGATCAATGCCGGCATCGACATAGACAGCGACCGCTTCGCTATTGGCCAGATGCGCCAGAGTACTGGCGTGCAGCTCAATTTGCGGATAGAGTTTACGAATCTGACGCAACAATCCGAGGTCCGCCAGAATCAGACCATCGACACCGATTGAGACAGCTTCTGCAATATAGTCGAGCAGAGCCGGAATCTGCGCATCGGTGTAAAAAGGGGCATTCAAGGTGAGACTGAATCGTGCATCTCTGGCATGAACCTGCTCCAGAATGGCCGTCAGCTCCTCCATGCTGCCGATCTGTGCAGAATCAAACGTCCTTTGATTGATCGATGCATAAAGAGAGAAACGGTCACTCCAGCCAGACGGTACGTAACCGCCATACAACTCTGTCGCTCCGGCATTGAGAAGTGGCAGAACCTCAGAGAGCTGATCAACAGGGGAGATAATTCTCATTTTTCGACCCCGGAACGAAACTTCCAGATATGGTCACGGCGGTAATCCCACCAGCTGCCGTCAACCGAGGTATCGAGTGTTTTCCCGACAACGACCAGCGTCAGGGCCGGACGTTTATCAGCCGTCTTCAGATTGAAAAAATCGCGGTCGCCAACCTGGGCGACAATCGTATCGAGACTTCCCGAAACAATCTCTTCACCAGACAAGCAGAGCCGATGGAGGATCGCGATCGGGACATCTTCGCCATAGCCAGTGCGCAAGTCGGCCACCAGTTGATCAAGCGGCAGATTGTTCATATAGATCAACAGGGCAACACCCGGAGCAGCGAGATCGCTGATCGTCGGAGCATTATCATCACCAAGGGTGCGGGGTGAAGCGATAATCGCCCGATTACAGACTCCCGGCAGATCAAAGGTTTTCTTCAGTCGGGCCGAAGCGGCATTCGCCGTACCGACCCCCGGAATTACCTCCGCAACAGCGGAAAAATGATCCAGCAACGCCTGAAACGGGGAGTAGAAGGTCAGATCTCCGGGAATAAGGAAGGCGATATTTCCGGATTTAAGCTGTTCATCGACCTGAGAAATGAGTTCATCGAAATAATAGTCAAACGGGATCCGAACTTCCTTTCCGACCAACAACTCGGCGAAGATCTGGTCGTACGGTTCAGCCACATAGACCAGTTGGGACTCTTTCAGGACGCGACACCCCCGTAAAGTCAAAAGATCGGGGGCACCCGGTCCGGCGCCGATAAAATGAACCCGCCCGGTCATGACACGACCCGTTGCAGAGCAATCAGAAATTCACGATTCCCCTTCGGTCCAAGAAGAGGACTTTCAGTCAGGCCGATGATTTCACATCCGGCATTTAAGGCAAATCCGGTAATTTTTTCTATAACCTGATCGTGTTTTGCCTGGTCACGCACGACCCCCCCTTTACCGACCTCACCTCTGCCGACTTCAAATTGCGGTTTGATCAAGGCAATAATCCGGGCATCTTCAGTAAGAAGCTGCAGGGTTGGTGGAAGAACTTTTTCCAGAGAGATAAACGACGCGTCAATCACTGCCAAAGCAGGCGTATCAGCCAGAGACGATCTCTTTAGATGACGGATATTGGTTCGCTCCAGATTGATCACCCGCTCATCACTGCGCAGTTTCCAATCGAGCTGACCATAACCGACATCGACGGCATAGACCCGTAAGGCACCGTGCTGCAGAAGACAATCAGTAAAACCGCCGGTAGAGGCTCCGACATCAATCGCGATCAGACCGTGAACCAAAACAGGAAATTCATTCAGAGCTTTTTCAAGCTTCAGCCCCCCGCGCGAAACGTAAGGGATATCATCCTTTTTAAGACGGATCACCGCGTCCGTAAAAATCTGGGTCCCCGCTTTATCGACAACCGTCTCGGAGACCAGAACCTCACCGGCCAGGATCAGGGCACGAGCCCGTTCGCGAGATGCAACAAGGCCGCGCTCTACCAATATTTTGTCAATACGTTCTTTAGCCACAAGAGATACCCTGTCCGGGAATTAGAAAACAACCATTCACCACAACAGGTTAACATAGAGGAGAGAAAACGGGCAATAACCGTTCAGAAGCAGGAGACAAATAATACGGGTAAAAAGCGGGGTGCCGTCAGAGTGCACCCCGACATAAAACTGACACTTCGATATAGATCAAAAGTAAACGTGGGTGAACCGTTTAAACCGCGATCAACGGCCACCGCTTCTAGAAAATCAGCATCTCCTTTTTTGCATAGATTACGGCAACGATTGTTGCCGGAGCATCACCATGACAGGAAAGAACGTGCGGGAGAGTTGAATCGTAATAGATCGAATCACCGGGATACAAGGTATCGGTATGATCGGCAAGCCTCACTTTTACCTCTCCTTCCAGCACAAATATGAATTCTTCCCCGACGTGCTGGTTTGATTCAAGCTGGAGATTTTGAGCAGGAGTCAGGGTTACGAGAAATGGCTCCATCTGTCTGTTCTGTTTCTGATGGCCAAGAGATGCATAACTGTAACCGCCAGACGAGCCACCGGCCGAACTGAAACGGGATACGGCTTTTCTGTCATCACTTCTGACAATGCAAAAAGGGGAGTCTGCACTATCACCAAAAAACTCCCCCACAGTTACCTGAAAAACTTTTGCCAGACTGATAATATGCCCTAAAGGGGGAGAGACCGACTCCTCTTCAATCCCGGAAATGATCGATTCAGATATCCCCGATTCTCTGGAAACCTCTTCTATCGTCATATTTTTTTTGGTTCTCAGGCTCTTGGCGATTTCTCCGATTTTAACGTTTTTATTCGGCATAAATGATCTCCTTTTACTCAATCAAAACAGCACGATCAAGGATAGTTGAACGGTGTTGCGCCCCGGTTAATTGGTGAGTAATACCGGAACGGTCATCTGCTGAAGCAGCTGGTTGCCAACCTCCCCCAGACTCAACTTGCCGCGTACCGTCGTAAGATGAACCCCCATAACGATCATGTCAATAGCATCATCGGCACAGAGATTCAGTAGAGTGTCGCCAATATTCAGACGGCTTGCCGGAATCTGTTCAATCGTTGCCTCAAGGTTGTGACAGGTCAGATACTCTTTCAGTCGTCTCACCTCTTGCGCAAACCCGTCTTTTTTCCCGACGGAGATCAGATTAACCTGTTTCGCCAGTGTCATCAGCGGCATCGCATCGTGCATCGCCCGCGAGGCTTTTGGCCCGGCCTTCCAGGCGATCATAATGCGCGCGCCGAGTGTTGCCAGAGAACCGGAGAGAGGGACGACCAGCACCGGGGAGCCGGCCCCGAGCAGAAGACGTTCGATCCCGGTGTATGCGGTCGTTTGATCCTGTCGCCAGTCTGTCGGATGACTCACCACAAGCAGATCGGTAAAACAGCTCTGATAACTGAGCATCTCCACGACGCTGACTTTCGAGACGCCGAGATCGACATCGAGCCAGCCGGATTCGATACTGGCCCCGGCAATCTGCTTCTGAAACTGCTCCCGGACCTGCGCCACAGCCTGCGTCGTATTTTTCATCCGTGGCGATTCATAAACATAAAGTCCGCGCAGACAGGCGTCATGCTGCCTGGCCAGATTTAGCGCCGCATCTACCCTGGTCGTGCAGGCAGGCGTCTGATCGAGGTGAACCAGAATATCTTTAATTTTCATCGGTTGTCTCCTCGCCCCGTAATCTCACAGGGCTGAATGTATTACGTAATTCAAAAATGATGCAGAGGCCTGAAACCAAGGGAAGCGTCTCAGTCATTAAACTTGTCACCTTCTGTCAAAATTTGTAGCTGTCGTTGCGTCGGCTCTATGGCCAATTCCAATGTGATCGTTCAAACGCCAGCGCAGCGGCTGTCACGCGCACGAGCCACCTTCGAACCGGTCGATCGATTGAGTATAGCGCAGATAAAGCGACCGGCATCGATCAGACGATCGAGGTCGACGCCGGTCGCAATACCGAGACCATTTAACATATAGAGAACATCTTCACTTGCCATGTTGCCCGATGCTCCCGGCGCATAAGGACAGCCGCCGAGCCCGGCCACCGAACTGTCAACAACGGTGATCCCCTCTTCAAGCGCCGTCAAAATATTGGCAAGCGCCTGCCCGTAGCTGTCATGAAAATGGACCGCCAGAGACTCTCTTGGCACCCTGGTCGCAACCAGGCAAAGGAGTTCACGAATCTGCCCCGGAGTCCCGACACCGATCGTGTCGCCCAAAGAGATCTCGTAGCAACCGATCTGTAGCAGACGGCCTGCAACCTCGGCCACCTGTTGCAAAGCGACCTCCCCTTCGTAAGGGCACCCCGCCACACAGGAGATATAGCCCCGCATTCTGATCCCCCGTGGCAGCGCCAGAGCGGCAACCTCGGCAAAACGTTCCAGACTCTGATCGATAGAGCAGTTGATATTGTGTTGCGAAAAGGTTTGTGAAGCAGCAGCAAAGAGTGAAATTTCTTCGACACCGTTCTCAATGGCAAGCTCCAAACCTTTGCGGTTCGGGACCAGAACCGGATATACAACGCCGGGACGGCGTCTGATGCCGGACAGCACCGCTGCAGCATCACTCATCTGCGGAACAGCGTGCGGTGCGACAAAACTCGCTGCCTCAATGACCGGGAGTCCCGTTTCACTCAGACGATCGATAAAAGCAATTTTTTGTGCGGTTGAAACCTGTATCGGTTCGTTCTGCAGACCGTCCCGGGGGGCGACTTCGACCATCTTGACATAATGAGGGAGATTCATACGGTCTCCTCAACAGGCTCGAAACCGAGCAGTTCAACCCCTTCGTCGACAATGTCACCGACCCTGAACGGCAAATTTGCAACAATACCGTCGAGAGGCGCCATGATGGTATGCTCCATCTTCATCGCTTCCATCACTACCAGCGCAGTTCCGCGTTTGACCTGATCACCGACATTGACCAGCACAGCAACAATCTTCCCCGGCATCGGTGCGGTCAACCGGCCTTCACCCCCGTCAAGCTCTCCCGCCTGCAGCCCGGGATCATCAAGAAGCAGAACATGACTGTGACCACCGCTGATAACCGTGATCTGCTCCTCCCGACGCACGATGGTCGATCGACAGCGGACACCATCGAGATCGGCACTCAGATCACCTGCCGCGTCGAGAGTGCCGCTGGCACTGAGCCTGCCGCCGGGGAGTTCAAGAACATAATGATTATCGCGGTAATGGACGGTGACAGCAATACGGTGCAAGCCATCGATAAAATTCAGGACGTGGTGATTGTCAGAGTTCAGGCGCCAACCGTCCGTACGATGCCAGGGCGAATAAGGATCGGTCGAGATCGCCGCAGTGGCGGCAGCCTCGGCGTTGCGTCGCAACAGAAGATCGAGAGAGGCCAGAGCCAGAATCCGGTCGGAAGCGGCTCCCGGCTCCGGGAAAAGGTCGGCGCCATGATGTTCGATAAAAGAAGTATCCAGCTCGGCAGCGGCAAAAGCGCGATGAGTGATCACCTGGGAGAGAAAACCGATGTTGGTCGTCACTCCCGACACCTGAAAATCGGCCAACGCCTGCTGCATCCGCTTGATGGCGAGGTTGCGATCATGATCCCAGACAATCAGTTTGGCCAGCATCGGATCGTAGTGAATGCTGACCTCATCCCCCTGACGGACCCCGCTATCGACCCGCACATGGGGGCTCTCCTGCGGTAGACGCAGATGCCGTAACGGTCCGATCGACGGCAGAAAATTCTTCAAAGGGTCTTCGGCATAGAGACGCGCCTCAATCGCATGGCCAGTGATAACCAGCTCTTCCTGTTGGCACGGCAGCGGCTCACCGGCGGCGACCCGCAGCTGCCATTCGACCAGATCCTGACCCGTAATCATTTCGGTCACCGGATGTTCAACCTGAAGACGTGTATTCATCTCCATGAAATAGAAGCTCCCGTCGCGGTCGAGGAGAAACTCAACCGTCCCGGCCCCGACATAACCGATCGCCCGGGCCGCAGCGATGGCAGTCGCTCCCATCTTCTCGCGAGTCTCTGCACCAAGACCGGGGGCTGGCGCTTCCTCTATCACTTTCTGGTGTCGGCGCTGAATCGAACAGTCCCGTTCAAACAGATGGACAATATTATTATGAGTGTCGGCAAATACCTGAATCTCTACATGTCGCGGACGCTGGATATATTTTTCCAGCAGCACCCGATCATCTCCGAACGCCGCCGCCGATTCGCGTTTAGCCCCCTGCAGCGCTGCATCAAATTCAGCTGCTGCATGCACCACCCGCATCCCCTTGCCGCCACCGCCGGCACTCGCCTTGATCAGCAGCGGATAGCCGATCGACTCTGCCGCAAGCTGCAGACGTTGCAACGACTGGTCCAACTCGTGATAACCGGGAACCAGCGGAATTCCGGCCGCATGCATGATCTGTTTGGCGGCGCTCTTCGACCCCATCGCTTCAATCGCCTGCACCGGCGGGCCGACAAAGATCAGGCCAGCAGCAGCGCATTCGGCAGCAAAACGGGCGTTTTCAGCGAGAAAACCATAACCGGGATGAATCGCTGACGCACCGCTGTCGCGAGCAACCTGCAGAATCCGCTCACTATTCAGATAGCTCTTTTTAGCCTCTGCCGGACCGATACAATAAGCCTCATCGGCCAGATCGACATGTCGTGCATGAGCGTCTGCGCTGGAATAGACAGCGACCGTTGCGATACCGAGCCGCCTGGCGGTTCGGATAAGACGACAGGCAATCTCGCCTCGATTAGCAATCAGGATTTTGTCGATTCTCATTTTACCCCCGAATCCAGTTGGGTTTGCGCTTTTCCAGGTACGCGGAAAGGCCCTCGCGCCCCTCTTCGGAAGCCCGCGCTTCAGCAATCCGCTCGGCCGTATCGGCGATCAGTTCATCATCGAGGCAACTTAAAGAGACTTCTGCGACCAGCTCCTTGACGGAGGCCATCGCCTGCGGACTGTTCTGCAACAACAAGGTCGAGATTGCCTCGCTTCGCGCCTGAAGCTCACCCGGGCGAACCACCTCGTGAACCAGTCCGAGTCGATGTGCTTCGACCGCGTCAAAACGCTCGGCGGTAATGAAATAGCGCCGGGTGGCACGCGGCCCGATCGCGGCAGCAACATAGGGGGAGATAACCGCCGGGATCAGACCGAGCTTGACCTCCGAGAGGCAGAAAAAAACCTCATCGGTCGCCAGTGCAATGTCGCAGCAGGCGACCAGTCCCACACCGCCACCGATCGCCCCCCCCTGAACCAGAGCAATAGTCGGTTTGGAGAGGTTCGCCAAGGTTTTCATCAGTTCAGCCAGATCCATCGCATCGGCCAGATTCTCTTCGAAAGAGTAATCGGCCATCCGGCGCATCCAGTTCAGATCGGCCCCCGATGAGAAGCTTTTCCCCCGGGCAGCCAATGTCACCACCCGTACACTCTGATCACGATCGAGCCGTTTCAACTCCAGAGTCAGCGAGCTGATCAAGGTATCATCAAAGGCGTTGTGAATATCCGGCCGATTGAGCGTAATAGTCGCCCGGCCATATTCGTCTGTTTCACTAAGAAGGGCTGCAGTACTCATAATGTTACATCCTGAAAATGCCGAATTCGGTTTTAACGTCCGGGGCGTTCAGAGCAGCTGAAAGCCCCAATCCAAGAACCATACGGGTGTCGGATGGTTTGATGATACCGTCGTCCCAGAGTCGGGCACTGGCATAGTAAGGGTGCCCCTGGGTCTCGTACTGCTGACGGATCGGCTCCTTGAACGCTTCTTCATCCTCGCGACTCCAGCTCTCACCGGCCCCTTCCATGGCGTCACGTTTAACCTGGGCAAGTACGCTGGCCGCCTGCTCTCCTCCCATCACCGAGATCCGGGCGTTCGGCCACATCCAGAGGAGACGCGGGCTATACGCGCGACCGCACATGCCGTAATTGCCCGCTCCGAAACTCCCACCGATCAGCACGGTAAATTTCGGGACCGCAGCGCAGGCGACAGCGGTGACCATCTTGGCGCCATCCTTGGCAATCCCTCCTGCCTCGTACTTGCTCCCGACCATAAAGCCGGTAATATTCTGCAGGAAAATCAACGGGATTTTACGTTGGCAGCACAATTCAATAAAATGCGTCCCCTTAAGAGCCGATTCCGAGAAGAGAATGCCATTATTGGCGACGATCCCGACCGGATAGCCGAAAATATGTGCAAAGCCGCAGATCAGCGTGGTACCAAACAGACGTTTGTACTCGTCGAAATCGCTCCCGTCGACGATGCGGGCGATAATCTCACGCACATCGTACGGTTTGCGGGTATCTGCCGGGATGATCCCGTCAATTTCAGCCGGATCGAAAAGCGGTTGCCGGGGAGGACGCAAAGCGAGCGTCTCGATCGGTTTTCTCCGGTTCAGATGACCGACAATACGTCGAACTGTCGCCAGAGCGTGCTCGTCATTTTCAGCATAATGATCCGTTACACCCGAGGTGCGACAATGGACATCGGCACCACCGAGATCCTCGGCGGTCACCACCTCACCGGTTGCCGCCTTGACCAGCGGCGGACCGCCGAGAAAGATCGTCCCGTTCCCCTTGACGATGATGCTTTCATCAGCCATGGCCGGAACGTAAGCGCCCCCGGCGGTACAAGACCCCATCACCACGGCAATTTGCGGAATGTTCTGCGCCGACAAAGTCGCCTGATTGTAAAAGATCCGGCCAAAATGCTCCCGATCCGGGAAGACCTGATCCTGCTCGGGGAGATTGGCGCCACCGGAGTCGACCAGGTAGATACAGGGGAGATGATTCTCCCTGGCGATCTCTTGAGCACGCAGATGTTTTTTAACCGTGATCGGAAAATAGGTCCCCCCTTTAACCGTGGCATCGTTGACAACGATCATACACTCCTGCCCCATCACCCGACCGATACCGGTAATCAGACCCGCTGCGGGGATCGAGCCGCCATACATTTCGTAGGCAGCAAGCTGGGAGAGTTCCAGAAAAGGGGAGCCGACATCGAGCAGCTTCCGGATCCGATCGCGCGGTAAAAGTTTGTTGCGGCTGACATGTTTGGCACACGCTTTTTCACCGCCGCCGAGCTTGATCCGGGCGACCTGTTGCTCCAGGTCGTCAACCTGCAGCTGCATGGCGCTCGCATTGGCCTTAAACTCGTCCGAGGCCGTATTGATTGCACTCTTCAGTATGGTCATGGGCGTCCTGCTCATCTTTCTTTGGTGTCCGATCAATCTTTGCCGGACACAGTTGCAAAGCCGATGGTTACGAACCGACTGTTAATTTTTCGATAAAAGCGGCCGTTTCTGCCAGTACCTCTGTTTTCGCCTCGCGGTGTGGAATGTGACCGCAGCCGGGGAGGAGCCGGATCCGCGAGTCCCCGCTGACGCCGGTGCGAATCGCATCGAGCTGGCGCTTCGTACCGTATGCATCGTCCTCCCCCTGTAGCGCCAGAACCGGACAGACGATCCGGGCCATCTGTTTCTCAATATTCCAGGTTCGAAAAGCAGGGTCGAGCCAGGCTTCGGCCCAGGCCGAAAAGACCGTCTCGACCTTCTCGCCGTGATACCGTCCCAGCCGTTCACGCATATCGCTATTTTGCCACCGCTGCACAGTTTCGCGAATACCGGTCAGGGTCTTCTCCTCCACAAAAAGATGCGCCGCTTCACTAATAACGGCCACGGTTCGATCCGGATAAACGGCAGCAAAAAGAAGCGCGATGGTTGCACCGTCGCTATGTCCGAACAACACCGGCCGTTCGATGCGACAGCTCTGCAACAGATCGTCGAGACTGAGGAGCTCGCGGTCAAAGAAGTCGTCTCCACGAGGTGTCATCAACGGCTGCGAACCACCAAATCCGCAACGATCATAAGCCAGAACGGGGATGCCGGTCGCAGCGACCAACGCCTGCGGAAAATCGCGCCACTGATCGATACTGCCGAGCGCTTCGTGCAACAACACCAGAGTCAACGCGGCAGAATTCTCCGTCGACCCAAAAGGCCAGAAGCGACGAACCTGCAGCATCTCTCCCCCGGCTGCAACCATAAATGTGCGCTCTTCAATCTTCATCGACAAGCTCCACAGAGCGTCATATCGTCTGCTGGAAAAGTTCGCGACCGATCAGCATGCGCCTTATTTCACTGGTTCCGGCGCCGATTTCGTACAGTTTGGCATCACGCAGCAAGCGGCCGGTCGGATACTCATTGATATAACCGTTGCCACCGAGGCACTGAATCGCCTGCAACGCCATCCAGGTCGCGCGTTCAGCAGAGTGAAGGATCGCACCGGCCGCATCTTTGCGAATCGTACCACTGCTGCTACAGGCCTTGGCGACAGCGTAGACATAAGCACGACTGCTGTTAAGAGTTGTATACATATCGGCCAATTTCCCCTGCATCAGCTGAAACTCGCCGATCGCATGCCCGAACTGCTTGCGTTCATGCAGATACGGCAGCACCACATCCATGCAGGCCGCCATAATTCCGAGCGGGCCGCCGGAGAGCACCAGACGTTCGTAATCGAGTCCACTCATCAGCACCTTGACCCCCTCACCAACCCCCCCCAGAACGTTTTGCGCCGGGACTTCACAGTTCTCGAAGACCAGTTCACAGGTGCTGCAGCCGCGCATCCCGAGTTTGTCGAGCTTCTGTGCGGTAGAGAAACCGGCAAACCCTTTCTCAACGAGAAAAGCGGTGATGCCACGGGAACCGGCATCCATATCGGTCTTGGCGTAAACAATCAGAGTCGAGGCTTCGGGGCCATTGGTGATCCACATCTTATTGCCATTAAGCAGATAATTCTCCCCATTTTTATCGGCCCGCAAGCGCATGCTGACCACATCGGAGCCGGAGCCGGCTTCACTCATCGCCAGAGCGCCCACATGCTCGCCGCTCACCAGTTTGGGGAGATAACGCTCCTTCTGGTCGGCAGTCCCGTTGCGATAGATCTGATTGACACAGAGATTGGAGTGAGCTCCATAAGCGAGCCCCACCGACGCCGACGCCCGGCTGATCTCCTCCATAGCGACCACATGTTCGAGATACCCCATTTCGGCACCACCGTACTCATCACTGACGGTGATACCGAGCACTCCGAGATCTCCCATCTTGCGCCACAGATCCATCGGGAATTCATTCTGCCGGTCTATTTCGGCTGCCCGCGGGGCAATTTCAGCCTCGGCAAAAGCACGAACCGTTTCACGCAGAAGATCGACCGTTTCACCCAACTGAAAATTCAAACTCGGATATATTTCCATCATTATTCTCCACGTCTGAAAATGCTGCCGTTTCAGGAACTTCATCCTGATAAGTGCAAGGGAGATACCAATCTATATTCACATCTCAACAACAACTTTGAACTGAGCTGTTAACAGTTTGTAATAACAGAGTAAAATATATTTAAACGTCAAAGACCCGGCCCTTTGTCCCCGTCCTGATTGTAAACAAAGGCAACAGTTTAGTGGCGACATCCGGGACATCAGCAGACCTCTTTTTACTGACCGAGCGTAAACTCCCAGGCGCACCAGAAACTGTCCGGATGCGGATCCGGAGGACAGGCGATACAGCGCGTTGTGATGCGCGGATCGATGGTCCGGGCAAACTCGGCATATTCGACCAGGCCGACGCTCTTGCAGGGGAAGTCGGGGAGCCCCTTACGCTTGCGGGCCGACTGCACACGACAATCGACCATGCGAAAAACCGCACGCGTCTCACTCACCTCGATCGATTCCTGCAAGTTGAGTCGCGCATACAGACGATGCTTGAAGCACTCGACCAGGGCCGGAATTCCGCCGCCAGCTTCGAGTCCGAGTCGGCTCATAATTCGCTTCGCCTCAACGACGGTAAACTTCTCCCAGGCCGCCCGATCGATATCGATCGCCGTCTCCAGATCGAAGCGCTGTTCAACCGCCTGAAACCAGAGACCATCATGAGCGAGCCAGTTTTTGGCATCATCGACAATAATGGCGATCAACTCTGCTTTGCTCAAATCCTGAAGCAGCGTCAATCCTTGATCCAGATCTGCACTCATAATATTATTCCTTTTGGATTTTAATCAGTTTACCCGCGGACGACAGTGGTCCCGATAACGAGCCGCTGCACCTCACTGGTCCCTTCATAAATTTCGGTAATCTTGGCATCGCGCATCATTCTCTCCACCGGATAATCACGCGTATAACCGTAACCGCCATGAATCTGGACCGCCTTGGTCGTCACCCACATGGCTGTCTCCGAAGCACTCAGTTTCGCCATCGCTGACTCCTTGCTGTAGGAGAGTCCCGCACTCGCCCGCCAGGCAGACTGGTAGACGAGCAGACGCGAACCTTCAATACGCAACGCCATATCGGCCAGGATAAACTGCACCGCCTGAAAAGTGGCGATCGACTGATCAAACTGTTTGCGTTCCCGGGCGTATTGCAACGCCTCTTCATAAGCCCCCTGAGCGATCCCCAGAGCCTGTGAAGCGATGCCGATCCGTCCTCCGTCGAGAGTCTTCATCGCGATCTTGAAACCACTCCCCTCTTCGCCGAGCAGGTTGGCAAGCGGAATCCGACAGTTATCAAAAATCAGTTCCCTCGTCGGCGAGGAACGGATCCCCATCTTCGACTCCTTCTTGCCGAAACTGAAACCAGCCGTCTCTTTTTCAACAATAAATGCGCTGATACCGTGATGCTTCTGCGCATTTTTGTCGGTTCGGGCAAATACGATATAAATTTCAGCTTCTCCGCCGTTGGTGCAGAAAATTTTCGTACCGTTCAGAACCCAGCTGTCGCCGTCACGAACTGCGGTGGTCTTGGTGCCACCCGCATCGGATCCTGCTGCAGTCTCGGTCAGGGCGAAGGCACCGAGTTTGGTCCCTTCAGCAAGCGGAACCAGAAATTGTTGTTTTTGCGCTTCTGTACCAAACATGAAGATCGGATTGGCCCCGAGCGAAAGATGGGCCGACAAGGTTACGCCGGTCGAAGCACAGACCCGTGACAACTCCTCAACCGCGATAGCATAACTGATGTAGTCGGCACCAGCGCCGCCGTACTCTTCCGGGAAGACAATCCCGGCCAGACCGAGTTCGCCGACCTTGTCATGCATCAGTTTCCGGTCAAAAGTTTCGGTTTCATCACGTTCGGCAACACTCGGTCTGATCTCTTTTTCGGCAAAGCTGCGAACGGTTTCGCGAATCAGGCTCTGCTCTTCTGTCAGCTGAAAATTCATTTTAAAAACCTCCTTTGTCTGGTTTGTTCAAGCGTTTATATCGTTGAATCGTAAATGATCAGAACAATTAAGAATCATAAGAAAGCCTGTCATCCCCGAATGATTCTATAGGGATCCATAGTTTAAAGGCTGGATTCTTTGATTACCCCCTCGGGAATGACAGCGTTTTTGAAGCTGCTGAGCAGTTAGATATTTCGTAATTATTCATCACCCTGCTCGAACCGCGCAGCATGTGGGCTACTGCTGTTGTCGAAGGGGAGTTCAGTGCAACGCTTTACGCGGGCAACAGCTGTAGACCTCATGCCGTAATAGATGTGCCGAACCGTTACGTTGAATCAAGCATAATTGCGCAACACATCGCGGGCGATGATCAGGCGCTGAATTTCACTCGTCCCTTCATAAATCGTCGTAATCCGTACATCGCGACTGAACCGCTCAACCGGGAATTCCGCAGTATAGCCGTACCCGCCAAAGATCTGCAGCGCTTCGTAACAGACGCGATTGGCCGCTTCGGTGGCAAAAAGTTTGGCCATTGAAGCTTCCCGTGAATACGATTTCCCCTGCTCTTTACAAAATGCGGCATTCATCAACAGCAGCCGCGCCGCCTCCAGCTCTGTCGTGGCATCGGCGATTTTCCACTGAATCGATTGAAAATCAGAGAGGGTGTGACCAAACTGCTTGCGCGCCGATGCGTAACGAGCTGCAGCGTCCATGGCCGCCAGACCGATACCGAGAGCGAGTGAACCGATACCGATCCGACCACCGGCCAACTCCGCGACCGCAACCCGGAAACCGTCATTGAGTCCTCCCATCAGAGAGCTTGCCGGTATGCGACAGTTTTGCAACAGCAGCTCGTTGGTGGCGGAAGCGTGCTGCCCCATCTTCTCTTCAGCGCGGCCGATCAGACACCCCGGCGTCCCCGCTTCGACCAGAAAACAGCTGATCCCCTTCCCTTTTGGAGCGGTGCGATCGGTCACCGCCCAGACAACAAAAACTCCGGCGTACGGCGCACTGGTGATGAAAATCTTGCTTCCGTTGAGGATCCAGTCGTCGCCATCCTGCACGGCAGACGTGGTCATCGCCGCCGGATCAGAACCGGCACCGGTCTCTGTCAGGGCGAACGCCCCGGCCAGAAACTCACCACTGCAGATCTTCGGGATGTATCGCTCTCTCTGCTCCTTGCTCCCGACCGCCTGAATCACCTCGCAGACCATGTTGTTGACCGAGACCGTTACCGCTGTTGCGGCACAAGCTTTTGCGATTTCGGTCAGAGCGACACTGAAGGCGATCACACCGGCTTCTGTCCCCCCATAATCGGTCGCGACATTGAGCCCCATGAAACCGAGTTCCGCCAATTTTTTCAGATTGGCAAAAAAGAGCTCCTGCTCTTCACCTCGATCGAGGGCGGCAGCGACCGGCGCAAGTTCGGCCGTGGCAAATTCACGGGCCGTCTCGCGGATCAGACGCTGTTCTTCGTTAAGATCAAGAAACATCTGTCACCCCTCTCATCGACCGCAAAACTTCGCTGACCGCTTGTCGAGAAACGCCTGCATCCCCTCTTTTTGATCAACGGTGCAAAAGCAGAGACCAAACAGATCTGATTCGAAACGACCGGCGCGATCAAGATCCATCTCCAGGCCGTTATCGATTGAGTCTTTGGCGAAACGCACCGCCACACTCCCTCTGGACGCAATTTTTACCGCCATCGCCTTTGCCGTCGCGAGTAACTCTTCGGCGGCTACGACCTTGTTGACAAGGCCGATGCGGCAAGCCTCTGCTGCATCGATCATATCGCCGGTAAAGATCAGCTCCTTGGCACGCCCTTTACCGATCAGTCGGGGGAGACGCAGGGTTCCGCCGAATCCGGGGATAACGCCGAGATTGACCTCGGGCTGTCCGAACCGGGCGTTTTCTGCGGCAATCCGAATATCGCAGGCCATAGCAAGTTCACAGCCGCCACCGAGGGCAAAACCGTTCACAGCGGCGATCACCGGCTTCGGAAAGTTTTCAATACTGTTTAAAACCGCATGACCGTTTCGCGCGAATTTGGCCGCAGAGACCGCATCAAGCGGCTGCATTGCGGCAATATCAGCACCAGCGACAAAAGCTTTACTCCCGCCGCCGGTCAGGATGACGCAAGCAACATCGTCCCGTTCCTTCAATCCGGCAAAGGCGGCGGCAAGCTCCTCGATCAGTTCATTATTCAGTGCATTCAGTGCAGCGGGGCGATTAATTGTGACCAGTGCGATCATCTCGGCGATATCGATCAGCAGATTGTTGAATTTCATTCCAGACTCCTTACTTAATAAGTGTAAAACCCTCTGCCGCTCTTCTTGCCGAGCCACCCGGCCTTAACCATTTTGCGCAGCAGCGGACAAGGACGATACTTACTGTCGGCAAACCCTTCGTAGAGGACCTCCATGATAGCCAGGCAGGTGTCGAGGCCGATAAAGTCAGCCAGAGTGAGCGGCCCCATCGGGTGATTCATCCCGAGTTTCATCACCTGATCGACCGCTTCGGGCTTTGCCACCCCTTCGTAGACACAGAAGATCGCTTCATTAATCATCGGCATCAGAACCCGGTTCGAGATAAAGCCGGGGTAGTCGTTCACCTCCACCGCCGTTTTCCCCATCAACGTCGCCAACGCTTCGACCGTCATAAAGACCTCATCGCTGGTGGCGATACCGCGAATGATCTCGACCAGAGCCATCACCGGGACCGGATTCATGAAGTGCATGCCGATCACGCTCTCGGGACGTCTGGTCACTGCGGCAACTTCGGTAATCGGCAGCGACGAAGTGTTCGTCGCCAAAATCACACCGGGGCGGGCAATTTCATCGAGACTGCGAAAAATTTGGGCCTTGATCTCCATCTTTTCAGTCGCAGCCTCAACGACAAAATCGACCTCTGCCGCATCCTGCAGATCGGTCGAAGCGGTCAGCCTGGCCAGAATCGATTGCTTCTCGTCTTCGCTGATCCGCCCCTTCTCAACATTGCGGGAGAGGGTTTTGGCAATAAACGCAATCCGCTGGTCGATCAAAACCGCGTCGATATCGTTAAGCACCACCTGCAAACCGGACTGGGCCGCAACCTGAGCGATCCCGCCCCCCATCTGACCGGCACCGATCACCATGATTTTTTTAATAGCCATTTCACCTCTCTTTTTGCTGATTTTTTGCATTCAACCTGAAGTTTTTCTGTCATACCTCTTACCAAACCGGTTAAGCTGTAATCCGTTCAAACACCACCGCAACCGCTTCGCCACCACCGATACAGAGGGTAGCCAGACCATACCGTTCTTGACGGCGCTCCATTTCATGAATCAGGGCCGTAGCCAGACGGGCACCACTGGCACCGATCGGATGACCGATCGCGACCGCGCCGCCATTCACATTGACCCGTGTCGGGTCGAGGCCCAGATCCTTGATGGCGATCATTGTCACCGCTGCAAACGCTTCATTGATTTCAAACAGACCGATCTCGTCAGGGCGCAGACCCGCTTTGGCGCACGCCTTCTCGATCGCCCCCACCGGGGCATCCGGATAGAGATCAGGGTGCAGGCTGTGCGTGGAGAGGCCGACAATCCGGGCGCGGGGCTTCAGGCCATGCTGTTTGACGGCATCGGCGCTGGCGAGGAGCAAAAAGGCAGCGCCGTCATTAATGGTCGATGCGTTAGCAGCGGTGATCGTCCCCTCTTTTTTAAAGACCGGACGTAGTGTGGAGATCCGGTCAAAATCGACCCGCATCGGCTCTTCGTCGACACTCACCGTCAGATCCCCTTTACGACTCGTCTTCACCACCGGAACAATCTGGTCGACAAACAGCCCCTCCTCAATGGCAAGCTGCGCCCGCTGATAAGAACGGACGGCGAAAGCATCCTGCTCTTCGCGGGTAAAACCGTGAGCAACAACCCTCTCCTCGGCCATTTCACCCATATGCCGGCCACTGAAGGGGTCGGTCAGCCCATCATAAACAATTAGATCGAGTGCCTGAGCATGACCGAGGCGCTGCCCGTTACGCAGAGTCAAAAGCGCATAAGGGGACATTGACATACTCTCCATCCCCCCGGCGATCACCAGATCGGAGTCCCCGAGACGAATCGCATCGGCACCGAGCATGATCGCCTTAAGACCGCTGCCGCAGACCTTGTTGATGGTCATGGCCGACACCGCATCGGGGAGTCCGGCAAAGCGCATCGCCTGTCGGGCCGGGGCCTGACCAACCCCTCCCGAAAGGACCTGCCCGGCAATAAACTGATCGATATCGTCCCCTTTGAGGCCGCTCGATTCGAGCAGTCGACTCAAAACCGGAGCTGCCAGCCGAGGTGCCGGGACGTCGGCGAGGGCGCCACCAAAACTACCAAAAGGGGTACGATAAGCTTCAATAACAAAGACATCCTGCATGATTTTTATCTCCTTTTTTCAGTGACTATCGGTTTTCCAGAGAAGCGGTCAACGCCGGGACAAACTGCTTCAGATCGGCAACGACCAACACATCAGCCACCTCTCTGATCGGTGCATCGCGGTCCGTATTGATCGCAACGATGAATTCAGATTTTTTCATGCCGGTCAGGTGCTGAATCGCTCCGGAGATCCCGCAGGCAAGATAAAGTTTCGGCGCGACGGTCTGTCCGGTGCTCCCGACCTGACGACTATGTTCAGCCCAGCCTGAATCGACCACCGGACGACTGGCACCGTATTCACCGCCAAGTGCCTTGGCCAGAGCCTCGATCATCGCCAGATTCTCCGGCTTGCCGATGCCGCGTCCGGCACTGACAATCACCCCCGCCTTACTCAGATCAACACCGCCCGCTTCGGCCTCTTCGTAACCGATAAATCTGATTTTTGTATCGTTTTCCCCTGAGAGCTTTTCAACCGTCGGACTCCCGCTCGGCACACCCTCCAGACTGAAAGCGCCGGTCTGCAAAGTGACCACCGTCATGGCACTCCGTGCCGCAACCACCCGTTGCAGCTTGGCGTTACAGACCGGGACCACCATCTCCCCCCCGTCGCAATCGATCACTTCGGAGATCTGGCTCGCCTGCAGAGCCAAAGCAACGCGTGGCGCCAGATCCCAGCCGTAGGAAGAGTGTAAAAACACAATCAGCTCCGGGCTCTCCTTGGCAACCACTTCGAGCAGCAGGCGCAGATGCTCTTCCGGGTTGTACTCTCCCGCAGCGCTCGATTCGACCAGATAGAGACGACCATCAAATTTCGGCAGATCACTCTCGCTCCCGACCAGAAACATGACGGCTTCAGCATCCATCCGTCTGGCGAAAGCGACGGTTTCGTAACTGCCCGACAAAAGCTTGTTTTGCCGGGATTCTGCAACGAGCAGAGTTTTCATCTTGTTTTCTCCCTATTTCAAGACCGCAGTCTTCTCTTTGAGTATCGACATCAGTTGCGCGGTGAGGTCACTGATTTCCCCTTCGAGTATCACTCCGCCCCCTTTTCGGTCCGGGAACCGGGTCAAAGTGGTCGCAGTCAACGCCTCGACCTTGAGCAGCTCTCCCACCGGAATAGAGACCAACTCCTTCTTCTTCGCCTTCATAATATTCGGCAAGGTCGGATAACGTGGCGTATTGAGGCCAAGCTGACAGGTAAAGAGTGCGGGCAAAACCGTTTTATGCACCGACTTCAGCCCCCCCTCCAGCTCACGCCGCACGGTCACCTCTTTGCCGTCAAAATCGAACCCGACGATGGTACTCACCGCAGGGATGCCGAGAATGCCGGCGAGCAGCAGTCCAACCTGGGCGGAACCGCGATCCTGAGACTGCATCCCGGTAAAGATCAGATCAAAATTCTGATCGCTGGCATAGGCGGCAATGGCCGAAGCGATCTGAAAAGGATCCTTATCGTAGCTCGCCTCATCCTGAATATGCAGACCCCGATCAGCGCCCATCGCCAACCCTTTTTTCATCGTCTCTTTCACCCGGTCGGGACCGACGCAGAGAATCACTACTTCGGCATCACCGATCTTTTCACGCAGTAAAATCGCCTGTTCAACTGCGAATTCATCATACTCGTTCATCCGCCAGGCGAGATCCTGATCACTGTACCAGGTCCCGGCAGCGTTAAGTTTGAAGCGCGACTCCATGTCCGGTACCTGCTTGATACAGACAAGAATTTTCATGATTTCAATCCTTTAGCTATCGTCATTATTCAACACCATTCAAAATCGGCTTGCGCATAGCGCCAACCCGGTCTCAGAACAAAATCCCCCCTGATTCGGTTTAACAGCACGCGATTGCCTTACACCAACTGTCCCATTTGTAATCACCGATTAAACAAAAATGATGATCTCCATAAACAGTAGAGCAAGGAAGATACCAAACACTATTTTGACAGGAATAAACGTGCAGACAGATCAGTTGTTTTACTGACCAGAGCGCACATTCGGAGGTTTTTAACTTTTAAGAAAATATTTATAAAACAGATAGACAAGCAGAAAAACGCAACGTGAAGAGAGGGTGCAAGTGTTGCTTTGGTGACACTTTACCCCGAAGTTTACAGCTGCCGCAGATACCGGTTTTCCGCCCTTCGTGTTTGTTGAAAAGACGAAATCGAATAACAAAAAAAGACCCTGTTGCTGACTCTCCTATCCCGTCCGGCATTTAACAACCGTTAAGATACGCGAGCAACTAACAAGGCCTTATGCCTACATGCTACAACCGGATGCATGGTTGTCAAACAGACTGA
>JACUTX010000207.1 GCA_014859615.1 Desulfuromonadales bacterium
GGCTTTAAAGACTGGATTCCCGATTACACCCTCGGGAATGACACCCTTTTCGCAACTGTTCAATCGTCCTATTTTATTACTGCTGAATCAGCCGGGAGGGTAAAAGTGATGCGCGTCCCTTGGCCGGGGGTGCTTGCGACGTCGATTGTGCCGCCGTGGGATTCGATAATTTTCTTGACGATGCTCATACCGAGGCCGAGGCCGCCGATCGAGGTGTTCGATTTGTCGGCCCGGTAGAAATTTTCAAATATCTGCTCGACTTCATCGCTGTTCATCCCGATCCCCTGGTCGGCGATGACGACCCGTCCCCCCCCTTCTACAACATCAACTGTGGCGCTGACACGGCTGCCGGGGCTCGAATATCTGATCGCATTACTTAAAAGATTTTCCAGAACCTGAGTGATGCGGTCTGCGTCAAACAGCAGCTTCGGGCGGTTGTCAGCATTGATCGTCAATAAAAAATCGTGTTCGGGATTCAGGGTCTGATACTGGTTGAATATCTTAATAACTAGGTCAGCCAGATCATTTTCGGTGCGATAGAGCGGCAGGGGGGTCCCTTCCTGAATCCGGCTGATATCGAGCATGTCATCGATAATCCGGGAGAGGAAAAACCCTTTATTGCAGATCTCGGAGTGAAATTCGTGTTGCTGCTGAAAGCTCAGGCCGTCTTCAGCGTTGTCCCGTAACAGCTCCGCATAGCCGATAATCGAGGTCAGCGGTGTCCGCAGCTCGTGGGCGGCGGTTGCAATAAAATCATCCTTGGCCCGGTCAAGCTGCAGCTGTTTCTGCTCAGCCTTGATCTGTTCGGTAATATCCTGGCCAACACTGAGATTTCCGCACGGTTGCCCCTTGTCATCAAAGACTGTGCGGTTGTGCCAAAAGACCCAGACTCTGGTTCCGTCTTTACGGCTGTTTTCGTTGATGTTGATCGGATGCTCGTCGGGGGATCGAATGATCTTTTCAATCAATGCCGCGAGGTTTGTGCCGTCGGTCTGGGTTTCAGGAACAATGGTTTCGAGCAGTTTTTTTCCGATCAACTCTTCTTTTTGATAACCGAAAAAACGTTCCCCGAAATCGTTGATAAAGGTTATCTCCCCTTGCAGATTGCTGCTCAGGATGATGGCATTGGCGTTTTCGACCAGCTCACGGTAGTTCTGCTCACTCTTGCGTAGCGCCTTGACGGTCTGCGCCCGTTTGGCTATTTCATTTTCGAGCTTCAGCGTGCGGATCTTGACCTCTCTGCGCAAAAAGAGCAGAAAAATGGCCAGGATCATAATAAGAACTGTGATCCCCAGAAATAGAGGCGTGATCCAGCCAGGCCACCCCTTTTTGCTGACGACATCGAGCCACCGTTCACGGGCCTGATAATAGAGTGACGACGGATCTCTCTTCAGTGCGTTGAGATTCTGGTCGATCGTCAGAAGCAGCTCCTGGTTCACCCCTTTTGCGGTCGCATAATGGACCCGGATCGGATTGAAGATCAACGGTGAGGCCTGGACGCCGTATTCTTCCTCTTTGTCGAGAGCATAGAAGCGGCCGACAACACCGGCTTCGGCTTTTTTGTCGCGCAGCTGAGTGAAAACCGCATTAAAATCGTCAACTTCGATATAGACGGGGTTAATGCCAAAGTTCTGCAGCATGGTGCGCAGGGCCTGATAATGGATATCACGGCGCATGACGGCAATTTTTTTTCCCTCCAGGTCGAAATACGACTCGACTTTAAGATCAAGTGGGGTGTAGAGCGCTCCCCAGAGGGCGATGACCGCAATCTGATTGAAATCGTAGCGCTTGGCGCGCTCCTCCGACCAGGCGATGGTGATCATCAGATCTATTTCGTCGGCTTCGAGTTTTTCGAGGCAGTTCTTGAACGTGTCGGGGGTGTATTCGATGGTCCACCCCTCTTTTCTGGCAATACCATTCAGAAGGTCGACCAGAAGACCGGCAGGGTCGCCGGACTCATCGATGAAGGAGAGGGGCGGGTTCTGTTCCAGACCGGCGCGGACCGTTCGCGCCGAAACGGTGGCGGTGGTCCCCACGAGCAGAAATCCGAGACAGAGTGTGATAAATAATTTGCCGCAAAAAGTGAAATCGTGCATTAATGCCCCAGAAGTTTTTATTCTCCCACCCGTGCAGGAAATGATTCGTTCCCGAATAGTAGCAAATAAATTTTTGTCCGGCAATCGCTTTGGTTTTTATCCGACATGCAAAAGCTTTTAGTCAAAGGATTTCAAGCAAGATGCTGTAATATTAACAGCTTTTCATGCCAGCGCATCACTTGACAGTCATAAAAGTTTCAGATTTACTCTGAACCATATGGTGAGATGAAAGAGAGGGAATAATGTTAAAGATCGACAGCGTCGGTTTTGTCGGGGGGGGGAATATGGCCGAGGCGATCCTTAAAGGGGTCTTGCAGAGCGGTTATCCATCGGGGCAGGTCGCCGTTTTTGAACCTGATTCCGAACGGGCCGCGTATCTGGCCGAAACTTACCGGATTCGCATTGCCAGGAGCAACAGAGAGCTGGTCGAACAGTCTGCTCTGGTGGTTCTTGCTGTCAAGCCACAGCTTTTGCAGACAGTTCTCCCTGAAGTCGTCCAGGGGTGGGGTGCTGGCAAACTCCTCGTCTCTATTCTGGCCGGGGTGACGACGGCGCAGCTGGAGAACGGCTTTTCGTCGCAACCAGCGGTGGTCAGGGCGATGCCGAATACACCGGCGATGATCGGGGCAGGGGCGACGGCCATCTGTTCCGGCAAATTTTTGACCGGGGTAGAGCTCGATCATGCTTGGCAGCTGTTTGCGACCATCGGCGATGTGGTGATTGTTGACGAGGCGCAGATGGATGCCGTGACCGGTCTGTCGGGCTCGGGTCCGGCTTATATCTATGCGGTGATTGAAGCGTTGACCGCCGGCGGCGTCGCGAACGGGCTGTCGCAAGAGATCGCCCTCAAGCTGGCGACGCAAACGGTGATCGGGGCGGCCAGTATGGTGCAGCAGACGGCAGAAGAACCTGCCGTCTTGCGGCAGCGGGTCTGCAGCCCCGGCGGGACGACCCTCGCCGCGATAGAGCTCCTTGAACAGCGCGGTCTCTCTGCTATATTAATTGACGCCGTTGGTGCAGCGACCGAGCGCTCCAGGGAGCTTGGTCGGGAATGACACCCTTTTCGCCGCTGCTGAATCATTACTTTTTTTCTTGCCTTGTTTCGGGAATGTATCTATAGTTGCCAGCTGCTCCACTGCCCGGCAGGGGGTAAATAAGATCAGAAGGCGAGGTGATGTTTTAATGGAAATCCATGTCATGGATAACAACGTCGAAAAGGCGATCCGTGTTCTCAAGCGTAAGCTGCAGCAGGAGGGGCTTTTCCGTGAAATGAAGCAACGCAAATTTTACGAGAAACCGAGTGTCAAGCGTAAACGCAAAGAGAAAGAAGCACAACGCCGCCTGCGTAAGAAGCAGCGTCTGATGCGCGCCAAGTAATCCCTCGCTTTATTAAGATTAATATTTTCAACGTAAAAGGGCCGGTCATTTTGACCGGCCCTTTTGCATTTTTGTCGTCTGCCTCGTCAGCGCGGGAAGACCGGTAATTCCAGTCCGGCCATCCGCGCAACATAGCGGACAACCTGGCAGCTGTAGCCGAATTCGTTATCATACCAGACATACAGTACGCACCGGTTCCCGTCGACAATGGTGGCGAGCGAGTCAACAACCCCGGCGTGACGCGATCCGACCAGGTCGGTCGAAACGACTTCCGGTGAATTGGTATAGTCGATCTGATCCTGCAGCGGCGAATCGAGTGAGATGTCGCGCAGGTAGTTGTTAATCTCTTCTACGCTGGTCGTTTTTTCGAGGGTCAGGTTCAAAATGGCCAGGGAGACATTCGGGGTCGGGACCCGGATCGCATTGCCGGTGAGACGGCCGGTCAACTCCGGCAACGCTTTGGCGATGGCGCTGGCGGCCCCGGTTTCAGTGATGACCATATTGAGAGCAGCACTGCGGCCACGACGATTTTTGCTGTGATAATTATCGATCAGATTCTGGTCGTTAGTGTAGGAGTGACAGGTTTCGACATGACCATTCACAATACCGAACCGATCGTTAACAACCTTGAGGACCGGAACAATGGCGTTGGTGGTGCAGCTGGCGGCCGAGAAGATCGTCTCCTGCTCGCTGATCTGCTCGTTGTTGATTCCGAAGACGATGTTCGGAATATCCCCTTTGCCGGGTGCCGTCAACAGCACCTTGGCGACCCCTTTTGCCTTGAGGTGGCGGCCGAGTCCTGCGCGATCGCGCCATTTGCCGGTATTGTCAATCACGATCGCGTTGCTGATGCCGTAGGCGGTGTAATCGATCTCTTCCGGGTTGTCTGCATAAATCAGGCGGATCATATTTCCGTTGGCAATGATGGCGTTCTCTTTTTCATCGACGGTGATGGTCCCCTCAAAATGGCCATGAACCGAGTCGCGACGGAGCAGGCTGGCCCGTTTGACCAGGTCGTCCTCGCCCCCCTTGCGGACCACGGCAGCGCGCAGGCGCACGGCCTGATCGGCGCCCACCTGGAGGCCGGCGT
>JACUTX010000208.1 GCA_014859615.1 Desulfuromonadales bacterium
GCTATGCCGAACGTTGCGCGGCATACAAGGAGAATCACCATGTCGATCGATTCAATCTGCACCAAATCAGCCCCGCACCTGCTCAGCCTGATGCGGATTATTGTTGCTTTTTTATTCATGCAGCACGGCGGTCAGAAGCTGTTTAATTTCCCGCAAGCGATGCCCGGCCCGCCATTGGAGCTGGTATCGATGATCGGCCTGGCTGGCATCCTGGAATTTTTCGGCGGGGGATTGCTGCTGCTCGGCCTGTTCACCCGGCCAGTCGCTTTCGTACTCTCCGGCACGATGGCCTTCGCCTACTTTATCGCCCATGCTCCGCAAGGGTTCTGGCCAACGGTCAATCAAGGTGAGCTGGCGGTTTTTTACTCCTTTGTTTTTCTTTATCTGGCCGCAGCAGGTGGCGGTACATGGAGTCTGGACGCGCTTTGGTGCAAAACAAAGCGTTAATAATCTTGTTGTCCGGGCGATTTTGTTACGGTTCTAAGTATGAAGAGACTCGAAATATTTTACGATTATATCTGACCCTGGTGCTACTTCGGTACCGTGCGTATCGCGCAGTTGCAACAGGAGTTTGGCGTGACCTTGCGGCATACGGTCTTCGCGCTCCATCCGGAAACGCCGGAAGCCGGGATGGAGATGTCGGAACTGTTTGCTGGCCGTGGTTACGACCTTGGAGCGATCTCTGACCGCCTGCAGGCGGTCGCGGCCGAAGTCGGTCTGCCGCTCAAGGTGAATACGCGGATTTACAACAGCCGCCGGGCGCAAGAGCTGGGGAAATGGTCCGAAAGTGAAGGGAAGGGGGGGGCTTTCCGGGCGGCTGTCTACCACGCTTATTTTGTCGCTGGACGCGATATCTCCCAAACGGATGAACTCACCTCCATCGTTGCTGACATCGGTTTGCCGGCCGATGCCGCACAACAGATTCTGCGGGATAGAACGTTTGCCGGCGCCGTTGATGCCGATTGGCGTCGCGCTGGTGAGCTCGGCATAACCGCCGTACCGACCCTGCACTGCCAGGGGCGTCTGCTGGTCGGTTTCACCCCCTACGAAACGCTGCGACAATTTATCGCTGACTGATTCCTGAGCTAAAGAACACCCCGCACGCTCGTTGGCATCAAAAAGAAGACTCTTAAAAATCTTCTTCCCCTTTTGGCAACAGGCCGAAAGGGGAAGATAACCGATCAACTGGCAAGTTTTTTTGCGATCCTTGCTACGTGGGCCCCTTGAAAACGGGCTCCGGCGAGTTCATTCTCACTCGGCATCCGCTCTCCTTTAGCTCCGGCGATGGTCGAAGCGCCATAAGGGGAGCCGCCGGTAATCTCTTTGATATCCATCTGACCAGCAAACGCATAAGGGAGACCGACCACGATCATGCCGTGATGCAGCAAGGTGGTATGAAAACCAAGCAGCGTCGATTCCTGGCCGCCATGCTGTGTTGCTGTGCTGCAGAAAACACTCCCCGGTTTGCCGACCAGTGCCCCGTTCATCCAGAGTCCGCCTGTGGCATCGAGAAACTGCCGCATCTGACCACACATGTTGCCGAAACGGGTTGGGGTGCCGAAGATGATGGCATCCGCTTCAGTCAGATCATCGACGGTGGCGATCGGGATATGTGCCATCCCCTTTTGCGCCTCGACTGCGCCCATCTTTTCGATTACCTCTTGCGAAAGAGTTTCGGGAACCCGCTTGATGACGGCTTCACATCCGGGCACCTCCCGCACCCCTTCTGCGACCGCTTCAGCCATCCGGTAGATGTGTCCATACAGACTGTAATGAATGATCAGGATTTTGCTCATAATCTTTTCCCCCTTCGCTTTGGTTAAATGCGCAGCTTACTCTCCACCACCGAGGAGAGTATAGAGCCGCACCCGATTGGCAATCTTGGCCAGACGAAGCGACACCAGCCCCTGCTCGGCGGCAAACCGGGAACGCTGTGCATCGAGAACCCCGAGATAGTTGTCGATCCCGTTGACATAGCGCAAATCAGAAAGACGATACGTTTCGGTTACCGCCTCAACCAACCCCTGCTGTGCGACGAGCTGCTGATCGATGGTTCCCTGCACGGCCAGGCTGTCAGCGACTTCACGAAAGGCGGTCTGGATAGTCTTTTCATACTGCGTCAGGGCGATCTCACGATCAGCCTTGCTGACCCGATAGGCAGCCCAGGTGCGGGGATCAAAAATCGGCATGGCGATCTGCGGTGCAAAACTCCAGGTGTCGGTTCCGGAACCGAAGAGCCCGGCAAGTTCGTTGCTCGCCGTACCGATGGTAGTCGTGAGTGAAATACGCGGAAAGAATGTGGCGCGCGCGGCACCGATCAAGGCGTAAGCCCCTTTGAGCTGATGTTCTGCCGCCTGAATATCGGGACGCCTTAACAGAACTTCGGAGGAGAGGCTGGGGAGAATCACCTGCATCGGCGTGACGCTGCTTAAATCCGCTGGCAGAAGCTCTTCGACGACCGTCTCCCCGGCCAACAGATTCAGTGCGTTGATATCCTGTGCAACCAGCTGTCGATAACGGGCCAGATCTCCACGAGCGATTTCGACGGGGATCTGCGCACGCCGCAGATCGAGTTTGGTAGCGAAGCCGATATTATAACTTTTTTCAATCATCGAATACGAGGTCTGCTGCGCTTCAAGAGTCGACGCAGAGAGCTTGAAATTCTCGCGATCGGCCGCCAGGGTCAGATAGACTCTGGCAACTTCGGCAATCAAAGCAAGCTTTGCACCGCGTCGGGTCTCATCCGCCGACAGGTAGGCTTCGAGCGCCTGGTCCTTGAGGCTGCGGATGCGGCCGAAGAGATCGATCTCCCAGGCGGCAATCCCCAGATTGACGCTGTACTGTTCGGTGATTCGCGCATCGCCGGGCCCAATCAGATCAGCAGAGCGCTGCGCCCGACTCCCCGCACCGACGGCATTGAGTGAGGGGTAGATCTCAGCCCGCTGAATGCCGTAGATAGCGCGGGCCCGTTCAACATTGAGAACGGCGAGGCGTAAATCGCGGTTGTTGGCCAGGGCTAGTTCGATAATTTTCAGCAGTTGCGGATCGGCGAAAAACGTCTCCCGGCTCAGCTCAGTTGTCAGCAGACCATCAGCAGCAGAATTCCGGTAAGCTTCGCCTTGCGGCCATTCAGCCGGAATCGGCGCCTCCGGGCGCTTATAGTCCGGGGCCAGGGTGCAGCCACTCAAAGCAAGAGCGCCCCCCATCAGTATCATCAGTAAGCGTTTAGTCATCGGTCGATTCTCCAGGTTACTTCTTTTCAATATGATTGATCGTAACACTCTTTCTGTTTTTACCCAGAATTTTATAAATGATGACATAAAAGAGGGGTGCAAAGAGTGTCACCAGAAACGTCGAAGTCACAACGCCGCCCAACACGCCGGTACCGATCGCCCGTTGCGCCCCGGAACCTGCCCCGCTGGCCAGCGCCAGCGGCAGAATACCAAAGCCGAAGGCGAGCGATGTCATAATGATCGGCCGGAGACGAGATCTGGCCGCTTCCAGTGTCGCCTCAATCAGGCCGACCCCTTCATCGACGCGGGCTCGGGCAAATTGTACGATCAGAATGGCGTTTTTGGTCGTCAAACCGAGCGTGGTGAGGAGACCGATCTGAAAATAGACATCGTTCGGCATCCCCATGCTGCTCGATGCGATCACACCGCCGAGCACCCCCAGAGGGAGGGTCAACAGAATTGCGATCGGAATCGGCCAGCTTTCATACAGCGCCGCAAGGCAGAGGAAAATGACAAAGATTGAAAAGGCGTAGAGCATCGGTGCCTGCGAACCGGCCATCCGCTCCTGATAGGAGAGACCGGTCCAATCGAAACCGGCCCCCTGCGGCAGTTTGGCGGCCAGCTCTTCCATAGCCAGCATCGCCTCCCCGGAACTTAGGCCTGGCGCGGGCTCACCCCAGATATTCACCGAAGGGAAAGCGTTGTAACGCTCCAGCTTCGGCGACCCGAGCGCCCAGCGTCCACTCGCAAAGGAGGAGAACGGGACCATTTTGCCCAGGTTGTTTCGGACATAGAGCTTTTCCAGGTCCTTGGGGAGCATTCGATAAGGGGTATCGGCCTGCACGAAGACCCGTTTCACCCGACCGGCCTGGATAAAGTCGTTGACATAGGCGCTGCCGAATGCGGCGGCTATGGTGTTGTTGATCGAGCTGATCGACAGACCGAAGGCACCGGCTTTTTTCCAATCAACGTCGATATGGTATTCAGGGACATCCTCCATCCCGTTAGGACGTACCCTGACCAGGCGCGGATCTTCTGCCGCCATCCCGAGGAGCTGATTGCGGACCTGCATTAACTTGTCATGCCCCAACCCGCCGCGATCCTGCAGCTGAAAATCGAAGCCGGTCGCATTCCCCAGTTCAATAACAGCTGGCGGCGCAAAGGCAAAGACCATCGCCTCCTTGATCTGTGAAAAAGCGCTCATGGCTCGCCCAGCGACAGCTCCGACTTTCAGATCCGGACGTTGGCGCTGGTCCCAGTCCTTCAGCTTGACAAAGCCCAGAGCCATATTCTGTCCCTGCCCGGAGAAGCTGAA
>JACUTX010000209.1 GCA_014859615.1 Desulfuromonadales bacterium
CATTTTGTAACGTTTATAGGGTCAACAGATCTTTAATCTATCCTCCAAGGAGATTTTGCCATGCCGTACGTCAATATCAAAATTACCCGTGAAGGGGTAACCACTGAGCAGAAGGCGGCTTTGATCAAGGGGGCGACGCAGCTGTTGGTCGATGTGTTGGGGAAAAATCCGGCTACGACTGTTGTCGTGATCGAAGAGGTAGAGACTGATAACTGGGGGGTCGGCGGCGAGTCGATTACGGTGCGGCGAAAGGCTGGCAAATAGTATTTTGTGAAATTCCTTGACTCAATCAGATCGGGTCTCTTTCCAGTCCCTCAAGTTTTCAGGTGTGAGTGACTTCAGTTCGCTCATCGCTGCCATAAAGTAGAGGGCTGAATCACCACGCAGATTTTCCGCCAGACCGATCAGCCCATCGGTGAGATAACGGGCTGGGATCCCTTTGGAGCGGAGATAGGTCATGGCGATAATGGCCCGATCTTTATGCGGACAGGCAGTGACGATGATTTTGTCCTTTGGCAGTTCGCCCAGACGAGCCGGGAGTTCATTCAGCGGGATCTTCAGGGCGAAACTCGGCCCCCAGGCCTGCTGTTCTTCTTTGAAGCGGATATCGACCAGAACAGCTTTGCCGTCCTCCAAAAGGTCGATCAGTTTTTCGCTGTTAATCTTCATCTCGATGCGGGAGTTGTAATGGTATTGAGCAACGTAGATTTCCAGCGTGTTGTCACCGGCATATGCCAAAGTCGACAGGAAAAATACCGTGAGTACGGTGAGCGTGAGCTGTTTCATCTGGATTTCCTTTGTTCTGAAGTGAAATTAAGGAGCAGTGTATATCAGCCAGGCGCCGCCAGCCATGACCAATGATCCGCAGATTCGTTTGACCCAGATTCCCCCTTTGGACCGTTCGTTCCAGTTCAGATACTGCTGGACCTTCTCGGTGAAGGTGCCAGCAAAAACAATCACTGAACAGTGACCAATACCGTAGGCGAATAACAGACAAGCGGCGAAAAATATATTGTCGTTTTCTGCGGTAAAAGCGACGCCGAGCACCGGCCCCATGAAGGCAAAGGTGCAGGGGCCGAGAGCGACACCGAAAATCAGCCCGAGCAGCAGCGCGGCGAGCAGACCCTTGCGCTGCATGCCGACCGGACTCGGCCCTGACCAGGGGGTTGGAATCGCCCCCCAGAGTTGCAGGCCGAACAGAAAAAAGATCCCGGCGACCAGATAGTTCCCCCAGAGGCCAAGATCGCCGAGCATGCGGCCAGCCAGGGCGGTGAGCAGTCCGATCAGGGCAATCGAGATCAGGATGCCGACGGCAAACAGGGTGGAGATGACAAACGCCCGACGGACGCTCATCTGCCCCTGTTCGTCAATAAAACCGACGATCAGCGGGATGCTCGCCAGGTGGCAAGGGGAGAGCAGGATGCTCAGTACGCCCCACCCCACAGCGGCCACGAGTGCGATCAACGGTGCGCCGGAAACAGCATGATTTAAATGATTGAATAACAGTTCAATCATCAGTTTTTGTTCTTAAAAGAGTAGCCGAGTTCCAGCCACTTATCGAGAATATCTTCTCGCCCGTAGAAACCGATATGTCGGTAGAGTTCCCGACCGTCCTCGGCGTAAAAAATCTGGGTCGGAATCATCTTCACGCCGTAGCGGGCGGCCTCGTCCCGGTTTTTCCACGCATCGACAAATTTGACATCCATCTGCCCGGCGAAATCCTCGCGCAGCTGATCGAGGATCGGAGCCATCTTGATGCAAGGGATGCACTTGTCGGCTCCGACATCAACCAGTTTCGGCAGCCCGGCCGCAAAGACGCCGGTCGTCATCAACAGAATGAGCAGCAGCAGGTTTGCCACTTTTACGACATTCAGACCGATCATCGCAGCAACTTTTCGAGGTCAGCCGCAGAGGGGACTTTGCCGGTCAGCAGAACCTTGCCGTCGACTGCCAGAGCAGGGGTGGTCATCACCCCGAAAGCGATGATCTGGTTCAACTCTGTGATCTTCTCCATCTCGTAGTCGAGCCCAAGACTCTCTGCCGCCGCTCTGGTATTCTCGGCGAGCTTTGCACATTTGGCACAACCGGTGCCAAGGATCTGGATCTTTTTCATGCTCTTCTCCTTTTTTGTTAAAAGAATGCTCCAAATATCAGTCCGCTGACGGTCGCCATCACCATCACCAAAAGGACAAAGACGACGGTCTTCCTGGTCCCCATGACACTGCGTATGACCAGCATATTCGGCAACGACAGGGCTGGTCCAGCCAGCAGCAGCGCCAACGCCGGACCTTTCCCCATGCCGGCGCCGATCAACCCCTGCAGTATCGGAACTTCGGTCAGGGTGGCAAAGTACATGAAAGCGCCGAAAACCGAGGCGAACAGGTTGGCAGAGAACGAGTTGCCACCGACCAGCGACGCGACCCAGGCCGAGGGGATGAGCCCTTCGTGCTCAGGACGACCGAGCAGTACACCGGCGATCAGCACGCCGATCAGCAGCAGCGGTAGGATCTTTTTGGCAAAATCCCAGCTCTCCTCAAACCACTGGCCCATTTCGCCGTCGCGCGTACTTTTAAGGTTGCTGAGTAGCGACAGACCGATGACGCCGAAGGTGAAGGCGAGTTCGGGGTGCTGCGGTTGGATAATCGCCATCAGCAAAGCCGGACTACCGGCGAGGAGGATGCGAATGACTCCGAGTTTGAACCAGGTGGCGAGCATCAATGCGAGCCCGATTGAAAACCCGCTGGTGATAGACCATTTGGCGGCGTAGATAGTATGCCAGAGTCCGGTCTCAGTATCGGTTTTTCCCCAGTTGGCAAAGACCAGAATTCCGACCATGCTGGCAAAGTAAAGTGCAGTCTGCCACAGGGGGCGTCCCGTTTCGTCGTCACTTGTTATCGGCGCCGCTGCCGCTTTTTCTGTTTCTTCATGGCGGAAAAAGAATTGCATGAGGAGACCGATGACGACGGCAAAAACGATCGCCCCGATGGCACGGGCAATCCCCATCTCCGGCCCGAGGATGCGAGCGGTGAGGATGATAGCGAGGATGTTGATCGCCGGACCGGAGTAGAGAAAGGCGCAGGCCGGACCGAGCCCTGCCCCCATGCGATAGATCCCGGCAAAGAGCGGCAGAATTGTACAGGAGCAGACCGCCAGGATGGTCCCTGAGACCGAGGCGACGCCGTAGGCAATCAGTTTGTTTGCCTTCGGACCGAGATATTTCATCACCGCGGCTTGACTGACGAAGACCGCTACGGCCCCGGCGATGAAAAAGGCCGGGATCAGGCAGAGGAGAACATGCTCGCGGGCGTACCACTTAACCAGGTGTAGCGATTCGATGAGCGCCGACTGGACCCGGACGGATTCGACCGGCAAAAAGAAACAACCGATAAACACAAGGACAATCCAGAAGAGGGGCTTCCATTCAACCTTCCAGTTCATTGAGCTTTCTTTCTTGGCGAAATTGCCAAATAGCTAAGTAAAAAAATCATTCTCCAACGACCGAAAGGGTTGCGGTCTGATCTTGTGACTACAACTCGAGTACCTTTTCGACGCAGCCGAAAAAATTGATGATGCAGGGGACGCGGAGACGATAGAATACCTGATTACCGCGCTTCTCATCGATGACGATCCCCGCCTGCTTGAGGAGCGAAAGATGTTTGGAGACCGTAGAGATGTCGGCACCGATCATTTCTGTCAAATCACAGACACACCGCTCCCCCTTCTCAAGCTCTTCAATTATAAAGAGGCGGCTCGGGTGCGCCATCGCCTTGAGGACCTTTGCGCGGGCACTTAGCTTCGATTGTTTTATTGAAAGCATTATTTTCTCCTTTATCTATTTGGCAATATAGCCAAATAGATAGGAAAGTCAAGTCTCTCGTCTTTATTTGTTGAAAAGAACGGGTCGAGGGGGTTGCGGGGAGACTATCCTACTGCACAATCCGTCGAATCATCAGCGCGATGGCGAGGGGGAGCAGCAACAGGATGGCGATCAGAAGGTAGAGAAGACTGAACCAGAGGTCGTTTGACCAGAGTTGCAGACCAAAGCTGCGAATCAGTCCGACCAGGTGGGTTAGTGGCAGAAACTGGGCGACCGTCTGGGCCCAGCCGGGGAGGTTCTGCAGCGGGAAGAAGGTGCCGCTGAACAAAAACATCGGCGTAATGCCAAGAAAGATCGGGATGTTGAAGGTCTCGATCCCCGGCACCAGTGCGGTGCAGATCATCCCCAGCGCTGCAAAACAGAGCCCGCCGAGCAGAGCTGCGGGGAGAATCAGCAGCGCTGCGGGGAGAGTGAGGAGTCCGCAGAGGGAGAGGACAACCCCCATCAAGGTTGCGGCGATCATCGATTTTGTCGCCGCCCAGAGCATTTCGCCGAGGATGATCTCTTCGAGGTTGAGCGGGGTCGCCAGCAAGGCATCGTAGGTTTTCTGGTAGTACATCCGGACGAAGCTGTTGTAGGTGGTTTCGAAAAAAGCGTTGTGCATGATCGCTACGGCGATAAGAGCCGGAGCGATAAAGCGGGTGTAGCTG
>JACUTX010000007.1 GCA_014859615.1 Desulfuromonadales bacterium
AAATCCGGACTATACACCAACGATACAGCCATCTTCCATTTTCACGACTCTGTCCAGACGGCTGGCGAGTCGGTCGCTGTGGGTTACAATGAGCATGGTCAGATCTCTCGACGCATGCAGTCGCTGAAACAGATTGTAGATCGCGTCCGAAGTACCGCTATCGAGATTACCGGTCGGCTCATCGGCCAAAAGAAAACGGGGCTGCATAACCAGAGCTCTGGCAATAGCGACCCGCTGCTGTTCCCCCCCGGAGAGCTGTCCCGGTTTATGCTCAAGACGATGCAGTAAACCGACTTCATCCAACAGTTGTGTGGCGCGAGAACGCGCCTCAGAACCGGCCAGCCTTGCAATCAGGGCCGGCATCATCACATTTTCAAGAGCAGAAAACTCCGGCAAGAGCTGATTAAATTGAAAAACAAACCCGATTTCCCGGTTTCTGAAACTGTCCATTTGCGCAGCAGTCATGGAAAAGATGTCACGCCCGTCCACAGTAACACCACCCGAGGTTGGGCGATCGAGCGCCCCGAGAATATGCATCAGAGTGGTCTTTCCCGCCCCGGACGAGCCGACAATGCCGATCCTTTCCCCCACGCCGATCTCCAGAGTGACATCACGCAGAACCCGGACCGGATTATTGGAGACACCGTATGTTTTGCATAATTGACTGACCTTGATCATTATGTTTACGCCTACTCGTATTTGAGAGATTCAGCCGGATCCATGCGGGCGGCATGCCAGGCAGGGTAGACGGTAGCGAGCAAAGAGATGATCAATGCCATTAACGCCACTGCGACCACATCGCTTGAAACGACTTTTGATGGAAATTCAGACATCCCGTAAACAGCCTGATCGAAGATACTGACCCCCAATAAATTTTCGAGCCCTTTGATAATCGTATCGGCATTTTTTGCCAGAAACAGACCGATAGATGTCCCCAGGGTCGTGCCGACACCACCGATAATCAACCCCTCCAGAATAAAGATGCGCATGATGCTGCCGGACTTTGCACCCATTGACCTGAGAATGGCGATATCGCGGTTTTTTTCCATAACCACCATAATCAAAGTGGTGGCAATATTAAAAGCCGCAACCAGAACAATAATCCCTAACACAATAAACAGCCCGAGTTTTTCGAGACGCAAGGCCGACAAAAAAGAACCGAACATATCTTCCCAGGTCCGCACAACAAACGGGTAATCATAATTCGATCGGAGCTGCGCAGCGAGTTGAGCGGTCCGATCAAAAGCGGTCGCCTCGATCTCAAGACCGGTCACCTCCCCTTTCATGTCGAGAAAAGATTGAGCATGCGGAAGCGAGATATAGGCATAATAGGTTTCAAAAAACCCGCCGCTCTGCCGGAAGATCCCTACCAGCTGAAACGGCTTCATTTTCGGAATCATCCCGAACGGCGTCATCGTGAACATTGGCGGAATGACGTTAACCGTATCGCCAAGCGAGACGCCGAGCGCAACCGAAGACTCAACACTGATGACAATGCCGGGGAGTCGGGCTTCGTTATTAAACAGCAACTCAGCAGCATTCTTATCCTCGTAGGTCATCATATCGAGATTAAAAATTTTATTGTCGACCTCAACCCCTTTGACACTGACCGCCGAGACATTGCTATTTGACAGCAACATCGCCTGTTGAGAAAGATAAGGAGCGATCGATTGCACCAGATTCGACGACTCTTGAATCTCCCGGCCTATTTCCTGATACCCCTTCAGACCAAAGCCGTGCTTCTGAAACAGGATATGCGGCACATTACCAAGGATCTGCTGCCTGACGCCATCATGAAAGCCGGTCATGATGGCGAGAACCAGAATCAGGGCTGCGACACCAAGCGTCACGCCCCCGATAGAGATAAAGGAAATAACCGAAATAAAGGTCTGCTTCCGTTTGGCGCGCAGATAGCGCAGACTGACGAACCATTCAAAATTCATCATAAAAAGATCGTTTCCAACATCAGAGATGTTCAGGCCGCATCTGCGGAAACAGAATGACGTCACGAATCGAGGCGGAATTGGTTAACAGCATCACCAGACGATCAATACCGATCCCCTCACCGGCCGTCGGCGGCAGACCGTATTCGAGGGCACGGATATAATCCTCGTCCATGGCATGTGCCTCTTCATCCCCGGCATCTTTCTCCTTGAGTTGCTCGACAAATCGCCCTTTCTGATCGATCGGATTATTCAACTCGGAAAAAGCGTTCGCCAGCTCACGTCCAACAACAAACAGTTCAAACCGATCGACCACATCAGGGTTTTTGTCATTGCGGCGTGACAGAGGTGAAATTTCCGTCGGATACTCAATGATAAAGGTCGGGTTCCAGAGATTCGGTTCAGCGACCTGATCAAAAACTTCGGTCAGCAGTTTACCGTGACCGATATTCTTATCGAGATCAAGGCCAAGCTTTTTGGCATAAGCAGACAACTTGCCCTTGTCCTCCAGATCTTCCAGCGAAATATCGCCATATTTGGCGACCGCTTCACGCACCGTCAACCGCGCCCAGGGGGGGGTCAGATCGACTTCGCGTTCGCCATACTGGAATTTCAGACTGCCGACAACCTGCTCGGCAACATGACCGATCATCTCTTCGGTCAGATCCATTAAATCCTCATAGGTTGCGTAAGCCTGATAAAACTCCATCATCGTGAATTCAGGGTTGTGCTGAATCGAGATCCCTTCGTTGCGAAAATTGCGATTGATCTCAAAGACCCGCTCGAAACCGCCTACCACCAGTCGCTTCAGATAGAGTTCCGGGGCAATCCGCAGGAACAGATCCATTTTCAAGGTATTGTGATGTGTGATAAAAGGTTTGGCCGTGGCGCCACCGGCGATCGGCTGCATCATCGGTGTCTCAACCTCAAGAAAATCGCGCTGCTGCATAAAATCACGAATCAGCCGAATGATTTCTGTCCGTTTCCGGAAGACCTCACGCACTTCAGGATTGACAATCATATCGAGATAGCGCTGCCGGTAACGGGTCTCGACATCGGTCAAACCGTGCCATTTCTCAGGAAGCGGCAGCAGCGATTTCGTCAAGATCCGGATCGACGACGCCCGCAGGGAAAGTTCGCCGGTTTTGGTACGAAACGGCTTCCCTTCGACCCCGACGATATCGCCAACATCGTACTTACGAAAAGCGGCAAAAGACTCTTCACCGACCACGTTCTTCGCAACATAGACCTGCAAGCGCCCGGAGCGGTCCTGCAGCTGCACAAACGCCGCCTTGCCGAAATCACGCTGGGCCATCATCCGGCCGCCGACACTATATTGCAATACGCACTCTTCCAACGCCACAGTGTCGTCTTCGGCATGAGCGGCCGTTATCTCGGCACAGGTCTGCTCAGACTTGAAATCATTGGCAAACGGATTAAGCCCCAGAGCGGCTAATTCTGTCAGTTTTGCCCGCCGCTGTTTTAATAGATCGTTTAGTTCTTCCATTCAATCCCATCCTTAAATCGACACAAAATATTTTACAGCTGTTTTTTAAACGTCCAGAGATTGGAAAATGCAAAACTGTTGCCACGCCCATCTTTAATTGTTGTATTCAGACTGTTTTGCAGCGTCGCCTTATAGGTTTCACCAACCACCAGAGAATCGGTCGTAAAGGTAAAAATCGTGTTCGACGAATCGGCAGCAACAGTGTTGACCGCAACATCGTTCTGCGCGGAGTCGACGACAAGCAGGTTATCAACGTCAATAGTCAACGGATCCATCGTTTCGCTGAAGAGGATCTCAATCGTTGTCAGGCTTGGAGACGACCACTGCACAACCGTCGGTGCGGTCAGATCTCTGACGATCAGAACCTGTTGCACGGAGCTGCCGTTATCAATATCAAAGGTGACGACGGTTTTCCCGGCGGAAAGCCCGGATACGGTCGCATCCCAATTGCCGCCGCCATCCGGCTGGTTCACTGTTGTGGAGGGCGACACCATCAGAGTCCTGCCGGGAAGAGCGTTTCCGATAAATAGAACTTCAGCAACATTGATCGGGTCGGCCAGAACAACCGGTAGCGCAGCCGGTGTCGTAATGGCAAACGGTGCGGAGGATGAATCAATCGTGATCATCTGTTCAGCAGGAGCGGCCGAAAGATTGCCCAATCGGTCCGTACCGGTCGCAACAACGGTGTACACTCCGTCCGCCAAGGAACCCAAACCAAAATCGATACGCCAGACGTTCGCATCGACTGAAGCGGCGCCGGATACAACAAGGGAAGGGACAACAGAAGAGTCGTATAGTTCCACAAAAACTGACGAAGCAGCTTCAGTGACCGTTCCGGCAAAGGTAAAAATCCCCGCTTGTGCCGTCACCGGATATTGATCAATTGTCGTCACCGGCCCGGTCAGGTCAACCAGAATGGAAAGTTGAATGATCCGACTGTTGCCGACCGCATCAGAAGCCTGCACCTGAACGATATTCGTCCCTGCCTGCAAGTTCTCAAGGGTAAACGACCAGATCCCGAGAACGGTATCCTGAATAAGATTGGTGTAATCCCCGCCGCCGATCACAAAAACCTCGACGGTCGAACCTGGGTCCATGGTGCCGGAGACCGGTATCGTTGTCGCTGCGGTCGGCGTGGTGACGCCACCATCAAAAGTAACGTCTGGCGGAAGGAGATCATTCTCCTCGGGCGAACACCCAGTCAATGAGAACAACAGCAGACAAAACAGCAAAGGGATAAAACAACGATAAAAATTTATAAACATAACACCTCGTCGTCGCTCAGTACGATCAGGATTTACTCAATAAATACGCTTCGATAAAACTATCCAGATCGCCACCAAGGACGGCATCGGTATTACCGACTTCATACCCGGTACGATGATCCTTGATCATCCGGTACGGATGGAGAACATAAGAACGGATCTGACTCCCCCAGCCGATCTCCTTCTTTTCACCGGCCAACTCTACAGCTTCCTCTGCTTTTTCCCGCTGTTGCAGTTCAAACAGATGCGCCTTTAATTGACTCATCGCCGTCTCCCGATTTTTATGCTGGCTGCGCTGACTCTGACAAGAGACAACAATGCCGGACGGAAGGTGTGTGATCCGGATCGCCGAATCAGTTTTATTGATGTGCTGTCCACCGGCGCCGCTGGCCCGAAAGGTGTCGACCTTGAGATCCTTGTCCAGAATCTCGACTTCGATATCATCAGGGAGCTCAGGAAAAACAAAAACAGAGGCAAACGAAGTATGACGCTTGGCGTTTGAATCAAAAGGAGAAATACGAACCAGGCGATGAATCCCCATTTCAGCCCGGAGCCAACCGTAGGCGTATTCACCCTCAACAGTAAAAGTTGCCCCTTTAATACCAGCTTCGTCACCTGGCTGGTAATCGGTCATTTCCGTTTTGAACCCTTTTTTATCACAGTAGCGCAGATACATGCGCAGCAGGATATCGGCCCAGTCCTGGGCTTCCGTTCCACCGGCTCCGGCATTGATACTGAAAATGGCATTAAAGCTGTCATGTTCACCGGAGAGCATCCGGGCAAATTCCATTCGGCCAATGCGGGTTTCAAGCACGGGGAGAGCTGCACGGATTTCATCGAGCGACTCCTGATCGTCCGCCTCCTCCCCCATCTCGGCCAGCAGCTGCAGATCGTCAAGTTCCTGCAGCGCTTCATCACAGTTCGTAATGATTTTTTGCAGATGAGTCCTCTCCTTGAGAAGAGTCTGTGACTGATCACCTGCATCCCAGAACCCCGGACGTGCTATCTCTGCTTCAATCTCCAGAACACGTTCCTTTTTTGCATCGACGTCAAAGATACCTCCTCAGCTCAAAGAGCTTGCTTTTCAGGCTGTCGATAGTCTGTTTTTCTTCTCGAAACATGGATACCCCTGTAAAAAGTGAATTTTGAATTATAGCGATTTGCCTGTAACAGAGCAAGAGTTCATTCATTTAAAGTCAGAAGAGACCGACTTCATCTGGCTCTGTCCAAACCAAAGCAGACTCAACAGCAAAAAAGGGAGAGGGACAAAAGATCCCCACTCAGTATAAAAGCTTATCTCCTTACGAAAAGAGACATCACCGGTCACAAAATCTGCCTGGAAGATTGGTGATGCAGCGACCATAGCTCCGGACGGGGCGATAATCGCCGAAACCCCGGTATTGGCGGCACGAACCAGCCAGCGCCGATTTTCAATCGCCCGAAAACGGGTCATCGCCAGATGCTGGTACGGTGCCGAAGAACGGCCGAACCAGGCGTCGTTGGTCACATTCACCAGCAGCTCACTCCCCGCTTTTACATAAGCCCTGGTCAGGTCAGGAAAAATCCCTTCATAACAGACCAGCACGCCCAATCTGTGCTCATCCATCCGGATCGGAGCAACAACACCGGGAGAAAAGTCACCGATTCCGGCAACCAGTTTATTAACAAACGGCAGAAACCGGTTTAACGGCACATACTCGCCGAATGGGACCAGGTGGACTTTATCGCTACGCCCCAGGAATGCACCATCAGGCGACAACAAAAAAGCACTGTTTAAATAACGAACCTGTTTTGGGGTAAACTCATAAGCGGGACTGCCGGTCAGCAGAAACGATCGGGTCCGAACGGTAAATTGCTGCACTTTCTGGCTTAAGAGTGAGGCATCCTGAAGATAAAAAGGGGTTGCACTCTCCGGCCAGACCAGAAGCTGCACCCCGCTCTGCAACGCTTTTTCCGAAAGAGAGAGATAGGTCTGGATCGTCGACAGTTGATAATCCGGATCCCATTTAACCGCCTGATCGATATTCCCCTGGATCAGACCGACCTTGAATGGAGGATCGACGCGAGCAACCTGTTGACCAAGACGCCAGATTCCATACCCCCAGTTTGCACCGAACAGTAAAATAAAAACAACCAGAGTGCGCCAGGGGAGAAGGGCGGTATCGCGCCGCCAGAGAAGATAGACCAGACGAGCCACCAGACCGTTTGAAAAAACAATCAGAAACCCGACACCATAAACTCCAACCAGATCAGCTGATTGGATCAAGGAGAGATTGGCATGCTGCGAATAGCCGATCAGCGCCCAGGGAAAACCGGTCAGGGCGATCCCGCGCAAAAATTCAAAAGAGAGCCATAAAACCGGCAGAGAAAAAAAGATCGGCACCCCCGCGCGACGTCTGAAACGCTCACTTAACCATACAGGGAGGGCAAAATAGAGGGCGAGATAGCAGACCAGAATGAGATAAACCAAAATCGACAGCGCCGGCGGCAGACGGCCATAGGTGACCATGACGATATTCAGCCAGTAGAGGGCGGCTGCAAAAAAACCGATACCGGCCAAAAAACCGTAAGCGAACGGACGCCGCGACATCACAAGCAGGAGCGGCACCAGTGCAACCCAGGCGAGAAATGAAAAATCGGGCAGCGGAAAAGCCGCCGCCAGCAGCAGGCCGGAGAGAAGAGCGAGGCCAGGATCACGCAGAGGACGCAACGCCATCATCAGTCTTCACGGTCGGATATAATCGTGTTCATATCGTGTCTGCGAATACGAACCGAGTTTATTTTTCGTTCATCACAATCGACGATCTGCATCAGTAAAGGACCTTCAATAATCTCTTCGCCCGACACCGGAACATGATTTAACAGGTGAAACATGTAGCCGCCAACTGTATCAAATTTTTCACGGGAAATTTCGATATCGAAATACTCTTCAATCGCTTCGACACTCAGTCGGGCATCGACCAGAATACCCCCCCCCTCTTCCACAACCAGCAGAGCATGCTCGCGGTCATACTCATCCTGGATTTCGCCGACAATCTCTTCGAGCAGATCCTCAATTGTGATCAGGCCGGACGTCCCGCCATATTCATCGACAACGATCGCCATATGCACCCTCTTGGTGCGAAATTCCTGCAGGAGCACCTCGATCTTTTTGGTCTCCGGAATGAAATATGGGGGTCGCATCACCTGTTTGACTAAAGTTGAATCGACATTACGCCCCCAGTAGCGGAGCAGATCCTTGGCATAAACAATCCCGATGATCCGGTCCGTTGTCCCTTCGAAGATCGGAATACGGGAGTGCCCTGAACGAATGATAGCATCGAGAACAGCACGAATGGTTGAATCACAACAGCAACAGACCATATTCGTGCGCGGAACAATGATCTCTCGTACGATTGTATCACCGAATTCGAAGACAGACTGGATCATATCCCCCTCGTCTTCGTTGATAATGCCACGCTCTTCCGATTCGTTGATAATATCCTGCAGCTCTTTTTCGGAAGAGATCCGACGTTGTCCCAGCAATCTATTCAGCCCTCGAACAAAGAAATTTTGTCCGTGGCCCGGATTGTCTTCTACCAAACTTTTTCTCCTGTTTGAGACAAATAAAATCTGTAACTGTCCAGTACGTCTATGACGGCCTGAGGACCACAGCTGTTGCCTGCGTCAGGCGCATGCAGGTCGAGTTCCTGAAAAACCAGCGAACGCAGCAAAAGCGAACTTTTTGCGACGCCATCAATTAAAGACCAGATAACAGATCAAAGTCGTCAACACGCCGAGAATTGCACCAAAAACAACCTCCGAAACGGAGTGAACCCGCAATTGAAAACGGCTGTAACTGACCAGAATGGCAATCAGAACAACCAGCAGGCTGATCTCAATTCCGGGCTGAACAAGAACGACTGAAGTCGCCACCGAAAAAGCGACGGCGGCATGCCCGCTCGGCATGCCGCCACTCAAGGGGCGCCCTTTGCCGAAATAGGCTTTCAGCAGCAGTACGATAAAAACTGCGACCAGAATAGAGACGGTCGGCAGAATCGGAACAATCGGTTCAGAACGGCCAAGCTCCATCTCCAGCGATGGAAACAGATAACGCGAAAAAATAAAAAAACCTATAACAAACGCGCCGATGCTGGCGACCAGAACAGAACCGGCCGCAACATCCTTGGCCCGACGTGCCAGGGGGTGGAATTGAGGTGAAACCAGATCCACAACGACCTCGATTGCCGTATTCATTAATTCGGCAAAAAGAACCAGAGTCACGGCAAAGGTGAGCAGAATAAAATCGAGTGCTGACAACCCGAGAAAAAGAGCCAACAAAAGAACAATCACTGAAGAAAAACAGTGATAGCGAAGGTGCTTCTGGCTCGATACCGCCCAGATAATCCCTTCTATTGCGCAGTTAACGCTCTCAACCCAGTTATCCGGCTTCATCCCTCGCAATTATACCGCCTGTAGACAGTCACGTTTGATCAGTGCGAAAAGTTCCTGTTCCTTAACCTCCATCCGTTCGGCGTCCTCTGCCGTACCACGCTCATGATCATAACCGAGCAGATGCAGAATCCCGTGCAAGAGTAAAAAAAAGAGCTCATGCTCAAACGGAATATCGGCCTCAGAGGCATCCCGCGCTGCCGTGTCGGCTGAAATAACCACATCCCCGAGCAGCTGCGGATGCAGAGGCTCCCGTTCTCCTTCGAGCATCGAAAAAGAGATAACATTTGTCGATTTGTCACGTTGGAGATAATCGCGATTCAATTCCTGAATCCGTGCATCATCGACAATGAGAATTGAAACTTCAAAATCAGGACATTCCAAGGCGCTTAATATCGTCTGCGCCACTTTTTTTAACTTTTGTATTTTTATCGGATGGACCTGTTGCGCGTTCTCTATTTGAATCGTTGCCATTTTTTTTCTCGGTCACCCGCTCCTTATGCACCGGTTCAGGATAATCGACCCGGTGGTGAAAGATTCCGCCAAGAACGCGTGCAAAGCTCTTGGTAATCATATGCATATCCTTCAGAGACAGTTCGCACTCATCGAGTTGTCCGTCAATAAAAATATTATTAATAATCTTCTGAACCATGCCAAGCGTCCTGGCCGGAGTCGGGTCGGACAGGGTGCGGCTTGCCGCCTCGACAGCATCGGCCAGCATGATGAGAGCGGCCTCGCGGGTCTGGGGCTTCGGCCCCGGATAGCGGTAATCACGTTCGGAGACCTGCTGCACATTTTCATCGACCTGCTTTTTCGCTTTATCATAAAAAAACTTGATCAGGGCCGTCCCGTGATGCTGGCGGATGATATTGATAATCTGATCCCCGAGTTTATTCTCCCTGGCAATTTCAACCCCGTCCTTTAAATGGGCCATCAGGATCAAGGCGCTCATCGACGGGGCGAGTTTATCATGACGATTTTCACCTCCACCAGTATTCTCTATAAAATATAGAGGCTTACGCAGTTTGCCGATGTCATGATAGTAGGCGGCAACCCGACAGAGCAGTGGGTTAACATTGATCTCCTCGGCAGCCGCCTCAACCAGATTACCAACCACAACGGAGTGGTGATAGGTACCCGGAGCCTGAATCATCAGTTCGCGCAGCACCGGTGAGTGCATGTTTGCCATTTCGAGCAGCTTGATATCGGTCGTGTACTTAAAAAGATGCTCAATCAGCGGTATTGTCCCGATCACAATCACGGCACAGATAAAACCGTTGAGCAGGCCGAAGCCGGATTTATAAAGGAGCTGCAGATCAAAACCGTGTCCGACCAAAAAATGGATACTGATCACGGTCAGAACATTGACAATCGAGAGATGAAAACTCGCCCGGTAGAGGGTAGCTCTCTCTTTACAATGCCGTACCCAATGAGCAGCAGTCAGGCTCCCGACGAAAGTGTAAAAAGTCAAAAACAGGTTGTTGCCAAACAAAAATCCGACCAGAATTGCGGCCAGAAAGGCGAAAAAAACTGTTACCTCCGAATTGAGAACAATCCGGACCAGCATCGCGCCGACCGCAAAAGGGACAACATAGTAATAACTGGTCGATTCAATGTACGGAAAAGCACTTTCGAGGGCCGACGAGACAAAAATAGCCAACTTGATCAGGACAAACAGTCCAACAAACGTTGTTGACAAGAAGAGCAGATCACGGTCATTCAAATTATATTTTCGAATATTTCGACTGGCAAAACGATCGCTGACATAAAGAATAATCAACGTACAAAAAAGAAGTCCGACAGCGGTCTGAATATTTTTTGAATCACTGCCGATCTTACGCATCGCCTGAAGTTTAAGAACCTGATTATCAGTGATGCGTTCTCCTTCGCGAACAATCATCTCACCACGTTTGACCTGATACAGAACTTCTGTCACCGTGTCGCGGGCCATTTTCTTTTGGTGTGCTGTTTCACTCTGATTAAAAAAAAGATTCGGCCGGATGGTTCGATCAATCAGCGAGACAACCGTCTTGATCTGTTGTTTGGGCAACACTCTGCTCTCTGCCAGAGCGTCTGCGAACCGCTTCCGCGCCGTATTGAGATCAATAACGGAAGGTTCCCCCTCAAAAGTCAGGATCTTATCCGTAGCCAGATCACGCAGGATGATCCCACGTTTCATGTCGGCCTGAAAAAGCTTTACATCATTCACAATCTGATACGACAAAATCTCCAGCAACGAGTTTCTCAGCGCCTGTACGGCCTCTTTGCTCTCCGATATTTTTTTCAGAGTTCGCCATTCATCGGGGGTCAAGGCTACCCCGAACAGGCTGTCCGCTTCAACTTTGACCTGTTCAACCGCTTCCACACTCTGTTCGGCGCCAAAACCTGTTTCCAGGAGCTGATTGAGGCGATTGACCTGGGTCACTCCTGCCTCGGAGTCATAATCATAAAAAGCACCGACCGCATCTTCAGCCGATTGGCGTTTTCTATCGGTCAACACCTCATCCGGTATCAACAGCTCACGGGGAGATTTTATATCGCGCGCAGCAATATCACCAGGATTGTGATAACCGGGGGTCAACCCCCCTTTTGGGATGATAATAAAGGTCAAGCTCAGTGCCAAAAGAAACAAAAGCAACTGACGTTGATAACGACCATCGAGCGACGAGATAATACCGCCGAGAAGTGATGTCGATTTTTGTGAACGCTGCCGGTCTGTTTTGCGTTCGCTCATAAATAAATGCCTCATACTCTGATTTAAGCAGACGCTCGGGCTGAATGAACCTTGTCATAAGCCTTCACAATCTGCTGAACAATCGGATGTCTGACCACGTCCTGGTCTGAAAAATAGTTGATCGATATCCCCGACACCGACTCAAGGACTTTAACTGCATCGATCAAGCCGGAAAAACGCCCGGTGGGAAGGTCGATCTGGGTCACATCCCCGGTTATCACCGCACGGCTGCCGAAACCGAGCCGGGTCAAAAACATCTTCATCTGTTCTACCGTTGTATTCTGAGCCTCGTCAAGAATAACAAAGGCATCATTCAAGGTTCGACCGCGCATAAAAGCGAGCGGTGCGACCTCAACAATATTTTTTTCAATCAACTCCTGCCCCGTCTCGAAATCGAGCATGTCAAACAGAGCATCGTACAGCGGCCGAAGATAAGGGTTGACCTTGTCAGCAATATCTCCCGGTAAAAAACCGAGTTTTTCACCCGCCTCAACGGCCGGGCGAACCAGAATAATGCGACTGACCTCTTTTTTATTCAGGCAGGCAACAGCCATTGCCATCGCCAGATAGGTCTTCCCGGTCCCGGCCGGACCGACACCAAATACAACATCATGGCTGCGTATCGCATCGATATACGCTTTTTGCGCGACACTTTTGGGCGAAATATATTTGTTGCGTGCCGAGATAAAGACCGTATCGAGAAAAATATCTTTCAGATGCGCCGAAGAGTCAGCATTAAGGATGCGCGTCGCATAATCGATATCTGACGGGTAGAGAGAATACCCTTCCCTTAAAAGTGCGTACAACTCCTCGCACAAACGATGCGCCAATTGAACCTGCGGCGCATCACCCTGAATAACAAGACGCCCCCCCTGAGAACCGATACGGACCTCCAGAGAACGCTCAATCAGCTTGAGATGGCGATTCTGTCGCCCAAAAAGCAAATTTGCATATTTTTGATCAGCAGCAATAAACTCTTTTGACAAGGTTTGACGACTCAATCCGGCATCCTTTGGTTAGAAAACGGGGATAAGAAATACCACTCTGACGCCATAAAAGCAATCCGTTTAACAACTTGTAGAAAAGGCTTACAATTTACAGATCCTGTGCTATATATAATTTCCTTTTCCATCATTTCAACGTTTTTGAGTCAATACAGGAGATGCCATGAGTGAAATTATTGATATTTACGCACGCGAAATCCTCGATTCCCGCGGAAATCCGACTGTTGAAGTTGAAGTTTATCTGGAGAGCGGAGCGATGGGTCGCGCCGCTGTTCCGAGTGGAGCCTCAACCGGAGAACGTGAAGCTCTGGAACTGCGGGACGGCGACAAAAGTCGCTATCTCGGTAAAGGGGTCCAAAAAGCGATCGAAAACGTCAACGAAGTGATCACCGAAGCGCTGCTCGGCTGGGAAGCTTCTGACCAGGCGGGTATCGACCGTAAACTGATCGATCTGGATGGAACAGATTTCAAAAGCAATCTCGGCGCCAACGCTCTGCTCGGCGTCTCACTCGCCTGTGCCAAAGCAGCGGCCGAAGATGCCGGTCTCCCTCTCTATCAGTATCTCGGCGGCACCAATGCCAAGGAGTTGCCGGTACCGATGATGAATATCATCAACGGTGGCGAACATGCCGACAACAATGTCGACATTCAGGAATTCATGATCATGCCGGTCGGCGCAGTGAACTTTAAGGAAGCGTTACGGATGGGGGCTGAAATCTTCCACGCCCTGAAAAAAGTCCTCAAGGATAAAGGGTACAACACCGCCGTCGGCGATGAAGGCGGGTTCGCCCCCGACCTGAAGAGCAATGAAGAGGCGTTGCAGGTTATCATGGCAGCGATCAAAGCCGCCGGTTTCAAAGCGGGGACAGATGTCCTTCTGGCCCTCGACGTCGCTGCATCAGAACTGTACAAAGAGGGGACCTACACCCTGGCAAACGAAAAGCAGCCTAAAAAGAGTTCTGCCGAGATGGTCGATTTTTATAGCGATCTGGTCGATCGTTATCCGATTATTTCGATCGAAGACGGTATGGCTGAAAACGACTGGGATGGCTGGGCTCTCTTGACCGAGAAACTCGGCAAAAAAGTCCAGATCGTCGGCGATGACCTGTTTGTCACCAACACAAAGATTCTCAGAGAAGGGATCGATAAAGGGATTGCCAACTCGATCTTAATCAAGGTTAATCAGATCGGAACCTTGACCGAAACCCTTGAAGCGATCGAAATGGCCAAACGGGCCGGTTACACGACGGTCATTTCACACCGCAGCGGCGAAACAGAAGATACCACCATCGCCGACCTGGCTGTAGCGACCAACGCTGGCCAGATCAAGACCGGTTCGCTCTGCCGCACCGACCGCGTCTGCAAGTACAATCAGCTGCTGCGAATCGAGGACGAACTCGACGACGTCGCCGTCTACAACGGTCGCGATGTCTTCTACAATCTGCGCTGATTTACGACACGCCACAAAAAAAGCCCGCTCATCATGAGCGGGCTTTTTTTATACAACATCTTTGCTGTCACACTTTCCCGAAAACCTGCTCGAAGTAGTCGCGAAGCGTTGTCACATGTTTTGCATCGTCCCGGGCCAGCGAGGTAAACATCGCCTTTATTGACGGATCACTGAACTCTACGGCATTCGCCACGTGCACCTGATTAAAAGTCTCCTCCATCTTGATTGCCGTACGTAACACCTTCTCCTTGGAAAGCGTCACCTTCTTCACATCGACCAATAATTTACGGGCACGGGCCAAAAGCGCCTCAATAGCCTGATTATCGATCTTGCTCCCGCTGAAAACATCGTTCACCTGAAGACGACGTGCCAACTTGATCTGACTGACATGAGCCTGCTCATCATCGACCAGCACCCCCAAAAGAGCAGAAAACTCCTGATCATCAGAATAAGTCTTCTGCCAATATTTATAAACATCAGCCATGGCCTGCTCTATCTCTTCACAGCAGGCTAAAAATTTTCGCATCGAATACTCCAATTCCTAAAATGATCGTAACCATTTAGCGCTTGCGAAAAGGTTGTCATTCCCGAGAGGTTAATTGCGGAATCGAGCTTTTAAAGCTATGAATCGCAATAAAATCATTTTCAGAGATGAGAAGCTTTCTCAGGATCCTTGATAATACTGAATCATTATAAATGATTAAATTCACTCTTTTTCAGGATGGAACCATTGATCAAACCATGTCCGGTGGTCCTTTTCTGACAACAGCTGAAAATCCTTGGGACCAAGCCAGACCCCCTTACATCCGGGACATTGATCCATCGGCACGCCGCGAAATACCAGCGGCTCGATCTTGTCACCACACTTCGGGCAACGCCCCAGACAATGCTCGTGGATCAACTTTTCTTTAGTCTCCACTTTGAGCTTTTCGATCAGCTCTCTTTCCATGTTATGAAAATACTGATTCTCTATCGCTTTTTTACGGTCATCCCATGCATCGGTCATCGGCATACCTCCTTGAAATAACAGTCATTTAAACAAATTATACAGATTCATACCCGCTCTGCAAGAGCTCATGTGTTTTCACATTCACTTTCGGACGGCAAGAACCTCTTCACTGTCTTTTATTTGGCAGCTTTCTTTCTCTATAAGAAAATACAATCATCCGGATGCAGACCGCCCCTGTTCTGATTTCACACATCCAGCCCCGCACCATTCACCCGCAACCACTCCTTACGCTCGGAGTAACTCGGAATCACCTTGTCGACCTCGTTCCAGAAGGCATTGGTGTGGTCGAGGTGATGAAAGTGGCAGAGCTCGTGGACGACGATGTAGTCGATAATGGTCTGCGGTGCCATCATGCATTTCCAGTGAAAGGCGAGATTGCCATTGGGAGAGCAGGAAGCCCAGCGGTTACCGAGTTCACGGACATTGATTTCGCGGGGGGCAACACCAACAATTGGGGCATAATAGTTGACGCGCTGCTGGATACGGTCCTGACCACGGGCAATGTAGTAGTCTCGAAAGGCAGTCTGTGCGGCTTCGATTGAGCTGGCATCGACCAGTTCCCGCCGCAGGCAGAAGCGGCCGTTCTTCAGCAGCAGCGCTTCCGGTTGCTCTGCCGCCAGTTGCAAGCGGTAGGAGCGCCCGAGGTAAAGGAACCCTTCGCCGTTTTTGTATTCGCGCAGCACGCGGGTGGCGTTGAGGTCGCGCCACTCGGCGAGGTTCTTGTAGATCCAGAGGCGCCTGGCCTCGACCATATCCTCGATCCGCTCATCCGGCACGGTCTCCGGTGCCCGGACAACGATGCTGCCATCGCGTTCTATAACGATGTCGGCCGTGGCGCGGCTGCTGCGGATGATTTCGTAGCGAATATCGTCTTTCTTTTTGGCGTTCACTTGGTCAACTCCTGATGGCGCTTCTCGGCAAGCTTGACGATCTCCACCGCAATCCGTTCGTGTTTATCGATAAGCGCCGGGATGCCGGTGAGCAGAATCTCAGTGTCGATATTGCCGCGCAGCTTCTTCACCTCGATCGGTTTCTTCCAGAAGTCGATAATGTCTATGGTCCCTTGCATCATCTCGATAATGCCAGCCATTAACTGCTTAAGTTTGGGCCGATATGCTACGGGTACCTCACCGGTTGCAAAGGCCAACTGCACCACATAGTCGTAAAATGTCGACGCCTCCCGGCTCAACCCCGCCACCACATCGGTCCGTCCCGCCAGGGCATCGTTGCGGATCTGCTCGTACCCCTCGGCCAGCACTTCCCATTGGTTGCGGTGGTCAAGAATCAGCTTCTCCAGTTTTTCACTCAGGCGCTTGTAGAAAGCGGGATCTTCATCAAAGTGCACCGTGCAGTGCTTACGAATGGCGTGTTCCATTTCACTCGCCTTCGCCTCCGCGCTCCCCTGGGAATGCTTCTGCACGTTGGCGATGAAATCATCCGCCAGCAGCTCGATCGGCGGGATCTTCGGGTTGATGCCGAGGTCGATGAGGTGCTCGTTGATCAGCGCCTTAACCTTGGCGCCGGCGTCGGCGATGTCGAGAGAGTCGTCCTTGTAGCGCTCCTTGACCATGCGCAGCAGATAGCCGAAGCGCCGGGCTGGACCGCGATAAGCATGCCCGGCCATATGGGGAAGGATCAGGTTGAGGCTCTGCAGGAACTTCTTCAGGTAAACCTCAAAATCGGCGCGGCGCTTGATCTCCTGCATCGCGCCGACCGCCGCATGCACTACCGCCACGTCAGACTCGGGTGAGCTCTGCGCGCCAATGACGAACGCTTCGATCTGTGTCACCCCGGCTGCGCGAAAATGCTGCAACAGGCGCTGGTAGCGTTCCTCCAGAATCGGCAGCTCGCTGAGGCGGTTCTTCAGCCCCTGTTGGATATCCTCGGCATCCTCGACCGAATAGATCTTGAGTGCCTCCATCAGGTGGTTGGCGAGGCCGATATAATCGACGATGAAGCCGCGATGCTTGTTTTTCGTTACCCGGTTAACGCGGGCGATGGCTTGCAGCAGGTTGTGTTCGCGCAGCCGCTTGTCGATATACATCACCTGTTCCACCGGTGCATCAAAGCCGGTGAGGAGCATGTCGCAGACAATCAGAAAGGCGATGCCGGTCAGGTCCTTGTCCGGATCGTCGATATCGAAGGGCTTGCAGAAGTTCTCCACCGCGTTCCAGCGCTTCGCCTCCTTGCGCGCATCGGTGATGGCGGCGAGTTCGTTGGTCGAGTCGGAAGAGATCACCACCACCGCTTTCAAAAAGGCGATGCGGCGGATCAGCGCCAGATCGGGCACCGGCTGCAGCTTCTCGCGGTCGAGGCGTTCAACCAGCGCCTCGCGGATTGCCGTCCGGTAACGGATCGCCGCCAGTTTGGAGTGACAGACGACCTGCGCCTTGAACCCATCGGGGAGGATGTTGTCGATGTAGTGTGCCACCAGATCGCGGCTAATTGCGACGATGCGCTGCTCGGCTTCAAGAATGTCGCCGCTGGCGCCGTACTTCTTCTTGATGGCGGCCAGCTCCTCCTCGCTGCGGTTGCCGAACAGATCCTCAAACTTGGTATCAAAGCCGTGCTTGTCCATCAGCGCCGAGTCCGCCGTGCGCCCCTCATAAAGGATCTGCAGCGTCGCACCGTCATGCACCGCGTCCATCAGCTTGTAGGTGTCGATATACTCACCGAACCGTTTCACCGTGCGTTTGCTGCCGTGCTGCTCACTGATCAGCGGCGTGCCGGTGAAGGCGATGCGTGTGGCGTTGGGGAAAGCCTCAAAAATGTTTTCGCCAAGATCCGAGCCTTGCGTGCGGTGCGCCTCGTCGATCATCAGCAGGATGCGCTCGGAAGGGTTGACCACACCGAAAGTCCCACCCGAAGGGACCGGACGGTAGCTGGTCAGCGCCTCGGCGACCATCAGCGGCAGCGCCTCGGAGCGCTCCATGAATTTATGCACCATCACCATGTTGATGTCCGAGGCGTCGGTGGCGAGGTGCTCGCGCAGATCGGCCGTGCTCTCGATGATGTTGACCTTGCCGCCGATCAGTTTGGCGGTGGCGGCAAGCTGATCCTCCAGATCGACGCGGTCGTTGACCAGCAGGATCTTGAAATCGGCCAGGTCCTTTGAAGCGCGCAGCATGCGGGCGACGAAGACCATGGTCAGCGACTTCCCCGAACCCTGGGTGTGCCAGACGACGCCGGAACGCTCTTCAGCCGTCTTGCCGGTGCGCAGGCGTTCAACAATCCGGTGGGCCGCGCGGTACTGCTGGTAACGGCAGACGGCCTTGACCCGCTTACCGGAGTCGGTGTCCATGAAAACCGTGCTGGTGCGCAGCACATCGAGGAGCGTCGCCGGGGCGAGGAGCCCCTGGATCAACCTTTCCTGCTCGCGCTCCACCCCGAGTGGCGGTGTGTAAGCGCGGTTCTCTTCCGGCCAGATATCCTTCCAGGCGCAAAAGTGCTCATGGCCTGAGGTGATACTGCCGAACTCGGCCTTCTCGCCGCAGGTGCGGATCAGCAGCAGGTTGGTGTGGTAGAGACGTGGCTCACCTTCGCGCAGACCGGCAGCGTGCGTTTCAGTGCGGCCGTTGCGGTAGCGCAGCAGTTGCTCGAAGGCGGCGTGCATCGGATTGGCGGTGGTGGCGTCGCCGATCTTGGCCTCCACGACCACCAGCGGGATGCCGTTTACGAAGAGGACGATGTCGGGGATGATGCTGGTCTTGACGCAGCCGGGAGTGTCGATGCGGAACTGGTTGATGGCGTGAAATTGATTGCGCGCGGGGTGAGCGAAATCGATCAGCTGCACCACCGGGTCGCTCTCGCCGGTGATCTCGTTGCGGTCAACCTGGGCTTTGAGGAACAGCGCCTGAATCGCCTCGTTGGCTTCGAGCAGGGTGCGGTTGGGCTGGCGCAGGATCTGGGAGCGCAGCTCATCGAGCTGGCGGTCAGTCAGCCAGGGGGTGCCGTCGGTGTTGCGGTTGATGGCGCGCACGGCGTCGCGGAAGACCTCGGGGAGAAGCCATTCGCGGAAGGTATCGCGCAGGCTCGCCGTCGGGTCGCAGGGGATGAAACCCTGGCCCTGGTCGATGACCGTCCAGCCGAGGGTGGCGAGCTGGTCGAGGAATGGTTTTTCAACGTGAAGGTATTCGCTCATGGTGAGTTCTCTTCCCAGCGCCACGCGGCTGGATTCCACGTCGCAATATCCAGCTGCTCCGCGCAGACCGGCGCAATAAAGGCTTCAAGACGGGCCATGGCCTCCGTCAAGGGCAAATCCGACTCCAGACGGCTACGCCGAAGAAAGGCGTTCCATTGGCTGGTCTTGTCGGCGTTGGCGGTGAATTGGGGCGAAAAGATCACCTGGTGCTCTTCAAGACGGGTGGCCCGGCGAGTAAAGGTCGCCAGTACCGCCTCCCGCAAAGTCGCCAGAGAGAAGGTTTCGCGCTCCGCCAGATGCAGGATGTCGTAGATGTCCTTCATCCGGCTGGTGAGCAGGCTCAAGCTCAACAGGGCCTCGAACTTCTCGGCAATGGCCGACTCCCGCGAGTAGACCAGCAGATGCGGCGACTCCTGGTCCGCCAGCAGGACCGGAAAATCGATCGCCATCGGCCCGGCCACCACCACGTCGCCGAAACCGATATCGAGCTGCAGAACCTTCCTGGCCGCTGTCAGCCGCGCTTCCAGCCGGACCCTGATTCCGGCATAGTCGGCATCCTCGGTAATCCTTTCGACGCGAATCGTCTCCGGCAGAAACACCGCCCCATCGGGGAAGTCCAGCCCGGCAACCTCGGCGATCAGGTCGCGGACGGCCTCCAGGTCGTTGGGGGTGGAGGTACCGAGAAAATCAATATCCCGAGTCGGCCGCAGCAGCGACATCTCATAGGCCAAAAAGAGCAGCGCCCCCTTGAGGATCAGGTGCCGCTTGTACGGGGACTGCCCCAGCCGGTAAAGGAATCGCTCCTGCAGATACTGCAGCAGCACGGCATCAAAATCCCGCCCACTCTGCCGGGCAATGGTCATCAGGCGGGCACGAACGGAGGCAGCGATATTCTTGACCGGTTGGCTGGGCATGTTATGACACCAGCGCCTTCAGATAGGGGAGCATCACGGTCTTGGCCTGGCAGATCGCGGCGTACTCCAGCAGTTGCGCAACACTTGCCTCTTTCAGTTTCAGGTACTGTTTCAGACCCTCCAGGGCCAGATCTTCCCCCAGTTTGTGGCGATAGCGAAACATATCGCAGACGGTCTTTTCCCGGTTGTAGATCCTGATGCCTCCCGTCGGGGTTGTCACTTGCTCGATGCCGGGGGAGTAGAAACGGTTGCGAAAGAAAAAGGGTTGAATGGGCGGGTAATGCATACGGGGAGGCTTGGCCCCGTGCGGAATGGCGACATAGATTTCGGACGGGTTGAAGGTGGTCAGCCCGTAGTAGTCCAGGGCGGAGATCAGGCAGATCACCCCCTCCGGCACGGCCCGGCAGACCGCTACCAGACCGGCATGTTCGCCGCTGCCGGTTTCATCGGCAAGACGGTACAGGCCGGGCTTGACCCGCTCGATGGTGCCGGCAGCAACCAGAGCTGCAATTTCGCGGGTCTGAAACCCGACGGAGCGCAGTTCTTTCATGCGGGCGAAGCCGCCGGTCGATTTGAGATAGTCGGTGAGGTTATTCATGTGTCGCCTAGTCAATATTTCTGCCAATGTACCGTATTGGCAGAAAGGTGGCAACCGAAAGATTCAGGGTGCGGTTGGGCTGGCGCAGAATTTGGGAGCGCAGGTCGTCGAGCTGGCGGTCGGTCAGCCAGGGGGTGCCGTCGGCGGTGCGGTTGATGGTGCGTACGGCGTCGCGGAAGACTTCGGGGAGGAGCCATTCGCGGAAGGTATCGCGCAGACTGGCCGTCGGGTCACAGGGGATGAACCCCTGACCCTGGTCGATGACCGTCCAGCCGAGGGTGGCGAGTTGGTCAAGGAATGGTTTTTCGACGTGAAGATATTCGGACATTCTTGTCTCTCATACAATGAAACCGCACGAATTCGACGACAAAATGAATTTCTACACAGACAATATACCTGAAACTACTTGCGCCATTTCCTGACCCGCAGTTCACATTCATGCAGAGGTAATCGACTGGTTCCACGCTCAAGCAACTTCTCCAGACGATCGGCGGCCACGCCGGGGAGCAAAGCACCACGCGCGACAAGCATATCGAACACCCACAGCAGGCCGTGTGTCTCGATGCCACGCGCCTCGGCCTGCTGGCGAAGCAATTTGTCGCCGGTCAGCAGGACGCTATTCAATTTGCCAGCGAAGTGCAGGGCAGAGACATCTTCGATGCTTAGCCGGGACGACAGGGCGGCGTGTAATTTTGCTATTTCGGAAAGCACCTCCCCTGATGACGATTCGATCTGTAACTGACCATTTTGCACATAGGGTTGCAACTTAATCTTCTGGTTCTTCCGGCTGATCTCACGCAGGATAAGGCTAGTGGTGCGTAGGTCGAAGCCAAGTCCGAACCAGACATCGAGCAGGCCACCGTCGGCCATGTCGATAAGGACCGATGCATCTTGAATAACGATCTTCACAGAAACTCGCTCAGCGTCTGCTGGAATTCGACCAGAGGCACGTTGAGCAGAGCCGCCCCCTTATCAAAACTGATCTGTTCTTCCGCCGTGGCGCGCAGCACCAACTGCTCGAAGCGGCTTGATTTCTCGTCGCCAGGATATTTCCCCGGCTCGTCGCGACGCCATCCCCGTTTATTGCGGATGATGCAAAACTGCCGGTAGGAGGAAGCATCGATCAGCTTCAGGTCATGAGCGCGGTGCATGATCGCCGCAATCGACATGCCGTAACGACGCTTCAGGTCGATCAACTCTTCCAGACTGATCCGGTGCCTGAACCCGCCAAGATCCGACGTGAAGACGTCCGCCGGAATCAACATGGCGCCGGCAAAACGGTTACAGAACGACTCCAGCTCTTTACCGCTCAAATCGCTATGCGGGGCGACCAGCAGATGCGCCGCTTCGTGCAACGAGGTGAAGCGTTTACGAGGAATGTCCTGGTTCAGCCAGTTGGCCAAAACAGTCACGGGATGACCGTCAGCCCAGCCCGAGAAGCCGTCGAAGCTCGCCGGCGCTTCTACTTCAAAGATCTTGAAGCCATTGCCTTCAAGGGTTTCAATGACATTCGGCAGTGGGTCCTGGCCAAGTTTCCACGCTTCACGGATCTTGGCGGCGGCTTTCTCGGCTTCTTCAATAGAGATGTAGCGATCATCACCCAAGGGGTCTTTGAAGCTGGAGTGCACGGCAAGAACTTGCTCGATTTCGCAGTAGCGCTCGAAAAAGTCGGTAGCTTGTTGCTTGATTGCATCTTCGGACTTGGCTCCCAGACCGCTGGTCTTGCGAAAGCGTAGCTCGCTCAACTCCACGGTGAAGGGACGAAAGAAGAAGTCCAGCGACTTATCCAGCACGTCCGCGACCGCAATCAGGACCTCATCGCCCGGCATCATCTCCCCGCACTCGTAACGATGCAGGGCATTGTAGGAGACTTTTCCGCCAATAGCCTCGGCCACGGCCCGCAGCGACATTCCGCGCATCCGTCGCGCTTGCGACAGCCGTCGACCGAAAATTTCTTTCGGATCTTGTTGCTTCATGTTTACCTCCGCATTCTGCTCCCGTCCAAGTGGACAGAAAAAACAACATTGTATGTTGACAACTTTATCATATTTATATATTTTGTCAACATAACCATTTCACATTAAGGAGAATCATCATGGCTAATGACGCACCCGGAATGCGCGGTATTCGCAGCAGGAACGAGACTGGTCCGCTTCGCCAGAAGCGGGGGGATACCCACATCGGGACGATTGAGAAGATTTATGGCGTGGATCTTAATGTCCGCAGTGACATGCATCTCAATACCTTGCTTCAGCGCGAAGGAGTTCAGTCGCTGCATGAGCTGATCGAGAGTGGCAAGGGGCAGAAGTAATCACCGGTAGATAAGTAGACCCATTGGCTCTGGTCAATGGCCGTCATCCATCGATGTTGTCAATTGTTTCAACAACCACTCCATCTGTCGGCGTGCGGACGAAATGACCTGCTGGAACAGCATGATTTTCACGTTAGGTTCGCGAAAATTTGATTTTGGCAAATCGTCAGAGAACTTCCCTCCGAGAAGGACTACTTGTATTTCCTGATCGGTGTATTTTGAAAATTCGTGCCGGTAGGTGGTTGCCTGATGATAGTCTGATAGGTTTAGCGGATGCTTGGGGCGCTTGAACTCGATCAAGAGCAAGCGACCGTTGAGATCTTCATTCAACAACAAATCAGGCCGCTTGCTATCACGATCACCGACAAATTTCTTACCGAGATAATCCTCTACCTGCCGTTTCAAAGTCTGATTGGAACTGAATAAGGAGTATTCCGGGCCAAAAATCCATTGGGCCTTTTCTATTGCCTTGTGTATGGGCGCCTCCAAGGCGTCATCGTCACGACACAAACGTTCCAGTTCATCAAGGAAAGCTGTTCTCGCTTGGGCTTGTTCCCCAAGAAAAGCCATTTCCGCCAAACTAAAGGCCGACAATGAGTCGGCAAGGGAGACTATGTCACGGGGTGACGCGTCAGCAATGTGTTCCAGAAGAGTACGGTAATCCGACCGTTCAAGAGCCTCCAGCAGAACGAAAATAAGTGGCTCAATCTTGCTTTCCGGTTCATCGTAGTATCTATCAAGTATCTTGCGGATCGCCCGATCAGCATAATCTCGTTTATACTCAGGCAGTGCAGCTAGCCGGTCTCGAATTTTCTTTTGCAACCGGGCCTGCGCAAGCTGTATTTCTCGCCCATATTGCTCTTTGAATGCCTCCCTCAGAATTGGATACACATGGTTTTCCAGCTCCAAAAGCAACTCGCTGTTTTCAACCAAAGAGTCCCAGCCAGCAGTCACATGGGGGAGAAGACCATCAGCCTCCACCTCACCAAACAGTTTTTTCAGAAGTTTTGGCGGAAAGTCTTCAGACTTGTCCAAGCCGAAGAAACTTGGCTTACCAACAATTTTACCGCCTACCCGGATGGCGATCCCTGGTGACCGCAGAGCTGTTTTTTGATCACTGATCGAAAATCTTAGGGTAACTGGTCCAACGCCACCAACCTGCTCTACTCCTTCTTTGAAAAAACCCTTTACATCGGCAACATCAAGCCGTTTTCCATTCACGTAAATCGCAAAGCCCTCTTCTCGCCCGTACTCTCGTAACAAGATTTGCCGAAGTTTATCAGGGTCAGGAAATGAGAATCCTTGATGGAGCCGACTCAGTGTTATGTTTGTTCCTTGATCTTGTGGTGAGCATTCGACCACTTGAAGCGGAAGATCAAGCTTTTCTATATCGTCGACAGTGGCCAAATCTTCTATATTGAGGGTGAAACCACAGCGCTTTCCTCTTGCAGCACTCTCAACATGCATTTGGGAGGCGGCCATCAGGCCAGCGAACTTACCGATCCCCTTACGTCCCTTGACCCGCCGCTTCCGAAGAACGGTAAGCTCCCCTCGCTGAGCACGCCTGTCTGAAGCAATAGCAAGATAATGGCGCCGTAGCTCCTCTTCAGTCATGCCTGCACCATCGTCACTAACCACGATTGGATCGGTCGTCATTGGTTTTGGCAGGGCAATTTGAACAGTTGCTGCATCTGCATCCCATGCATTATCAATAAGTTCTTTTATAGCCCGTTCGGTCGAGGTGTACTCTTGACTGAGTAATGTTGGCAATCGACTATCGACATGAAATCGGGCTTTTTTCATTACATTCTCCTTGGGATCTTTAAATCGCAGAATATATGCATGGGCCATCAAGTAAATTAGCCATTTACGGCGAGGCCAGGCACTCGAACATGCCCGGTTAACAAATCGTGCATGAGCCCATGCTTCGTTTGGCAAGACACGAGCAAGCACTCGTTTAAAACGCGAATGTTCTGTTCTACCCCTTTTAATCGCTCGACTATACGTGCCTGCTCATCTTCATCGCAGAAGGGGAAAAACAACCCTGCCATGACGGAATTGTTCAAACTCGGCATTGTGGTTCCGACTGCTCTACCAGCGATCTGCCGCTGCACAAAGTCTTGCCGATAAATTTGAGCTGCAAAGTCTGCCGTTAAGGCGCTCTGTCCCAAGCGCAGCAAGAAGCAACCAGTTCCACAAACCCAACCCTGCTCTGATTCGCTGATTGCAGCCGCACGTGAAAGGTCGCCACGTCTGGCAATGACAATGTCCCCAATACGCATTCGATGCCGAGACAACTGCTCAGCGCGTACCTCGTGAATCCGGGCGATTTGCTCTGTACCAATCAATCCATCGTTGATGTCTTGAGGCATCACGACTGGAATACCTTCGACCTGATACTCGTGCGCGTGGAGCTGGCTTCCAAAAGGGCCTGTTTGAAGATAGCCTCCGCATCGCCGCAATATTTCTCCAAGTTTTTCTACCTCCCACTCCTTCGGAATCCACCCAAGCGGCGATTC
>JACUTX010000210.1 GCA_014859615.1 Desulfuromonadales bacterium
GACGAACAACCCTATCAGGATGAAATTTTCCATAAACTCCCTTTATGCCGAATACTATCTGACCGGATAATGTATATGAATGAGGTGCAGATTTAAAGATTATTTCTGAATAAGGCGGTTCACACATAGCCCTTTAATATAATCGGCGTAAAGACTCAAGACTTTTAAGAATGAGAGGAATGCCTGCCATCCCCGACTAATCGATCAGGAGTTCATGGCTTTAAAAGCACGATTCCGTGATGCCCTCATCGGGGATGTCCTCCCTTCTTGCAGCTGCTGAATAGTTACAAATTAACAAGAATATCCTTGTTTGAAATTTTTGATTCCCCTATACTGTAGTCACGTTTCACGTTCTCTCTGCCCTGTACGTGTGGCTATAATGCCCACGCGGAATGTTTTTCGAACGGGGCGACTTCAATGAGTGTGGTGAGCAGGACCGCCATGTAGCGGGAAGCCTTAAGCACTCTTAAGTTACCCCACCTTGCTATCTGTCGATGTGAGGCCACGAGCCCACGGCAGGTGTGGAGAGTCGGATGAAACAAAGCGCCGGTCAGTTACGGCGCTTTTTGTTATTCTCCTCTCTGGCTAAATGCCAGATTAAACCATAATACGGAAAATATTATTCATGACACCCTCAGACATCCATCGCATTCAACTCGGTGACTCCGAAGTCGTTTTGATCGGCACAGCTCATATCTCGCAGGAATCGATCGACACCGTCCGACAGGTGATCACCGCCGAACAGCCCGATTGTGTCTGTATAGAACTTGACGAACAACGATGCTTAGCCTTAAAAGACAAAAACCATTGGGAAAATCTCAATATTTACCAGGTCGTTCGTAAAGGGCAGGCGGCCTTTCTCATGGCCAATCTCGCCCTTTCCTCGTTTCAGAAGCGAATGGGGCTGCAGACCGGTGTCAAGCCCGGCTCCGAACTGTTCGCGGCAATTAAAGCGGCCGAAGAACAGAACGCTACGGTCGAACTGATCGATCGAAACATTCGCACCACCTTGCTGCGGGCCTGGCGAAATACCGGCCTCTGGAAAAAGATCAATCTGGTCTCGGTACTGTTTGCCAGTATGTTCGACAAAACCGAGCTCGACGAAGAGGAGCTCAGTAAACTGCGTCAGAGCGACACCCTCTCCGCGATGCTCGAAGAACTTGGCGACCTCCTCCCGACGGTCAAAGGGATTCTGGTCGATGAACGCGATCAGTACATGGCACATCATATCCGCAAGGCCAAGGGGGACAAAATCGTCGTTGTCGTCGGCGCCGCACATTTGCCCGGTATCCTGAAGCGACTGCAAGGTGATGAAATTTTGGCGGGGGACAAGTCGATCGAGGAGATCAACAGCATCCCGCCGAAATCTACAATCTCAAAGATCGTCCCCTGGGCGATTCCGGGCGTTGTTATCCTGCTGTTTGTCTTCGGTTTTTTCTATGGCAACACCGACCGTCTGGCCGATGCTGCCTTTGCCTGGATCCTGGCCAACGGCATTCTCTCGGCCATCGGTGCCATGCTCGCCTTTGCTCATCCACTGACTATTCTCACCGCTTTTATCGCCGCGCCGCTCACCTCACTTAATCCGACTATCGGTGCCGGCATGGTGACCGGTGTTGTTCAGGCGATGGTTGCCGCCCCGACCGTGCACGATCTCGAAAATGTTTCTGAAGACATGACCAGTTTACGCGGCTGGTGGAGCAATCGCACCACCCGTGTGTTGCTCGTCTTTTTCCTCTCATCCCTCGGCTCGGCCATCGGCACCTTTGTCGCCTTCGGCTGGCTCAAAAATCTTTTTTAACGTGACGAACCGTGCCGGGATTATCATGCGGGTTTTTCCCCCGTTCGCTCTCGGCTACTTCATCTCTTATCTTTACCGGACGGTCAACGCCATTATTGCCCCTGATCTGAGCAGGGACATCGGTCTTGATCCGGCCAGCCTCGGTCTGCTGACCTCAGCTTATCTCCTCGCATTCGGACTCTTTCAGCTCCCCTTAGGGATACTTCTGGATCGTTTCGGGCCACGTCGGGTCGAGGCGACACTTTTACTGATAGCCGCTGCTGGTGCCTTGATTTTCAGCCAGTCAACATCCCTGTTTGGTCTGGTCACCGGCAGAGCATTGATCGGCCTCGGCGTTTCGGCCTGTCTGATGGCCGCATTTAAATCGTTCGCCATCTGGTTCCCGGCTGACAGGTTGCCGCTGGCCAACAGTATTCAGATGATCTCGGGAGGGATCGGTGCGATGGTCGCCACCACCCCGGTCGAAATGGCATTAAAAATTACGGATTGGCGCACAATCTTTCTGATTTTCTCTCTTGTGACCCTGCTGACGGCGGCTGCAATTTTCTGGATTGTACCGGATCAAAAGAGAGGAGAACAGGGCGAAACCCTCGGTGATCAACTGCGGGGGATACGCACGGTTCTTTGTAGTCGATTTTTCTGGTGTCTGGCGCCTCTGGCTCTTACCACTCAAGCGGCTTACCTCTCCATTTTAGGGCTCTGGTCAGGACCATGGTTACGGGATGTCGCCGGTCTTCAGCGCGACGCCGTCGCCAGCACTCTGTTTGCCGTCACTTTTGCCATGATTATCGGCTATCTCGCATCGGGGGGAATCACCGATCGCCTCAGCCGCCGCGGCATCGAACCGATGACGGTCGGTTTTGTCGGGATGTTTATATTTATCTGCGTCCAGGGGGTGATGCTCTTTCCGAACCCGGTCTTGACGACAACTTACTGGCTCGCCTTCAGTCTCTTCGGATCGTTTTGCATTCTGCCGTATGCGGTCCTCTCCCAGCACTTTCCGATCAGACTGTCTGGACGGGCAACGACAACTTTGAATCTTCTGGTTTTTATAGCTGCCTTTTCAGCTCAATGGGGGATCGGCGTCATTATCAACCAATGGCCAGAGACAGAGACCGGCGGTTATGCATTAGAAGGGTACCAGGCGAGCTTCGGGCTTCTTTTTACTCTGCAGATTCTGGCTGCAGGCTGGTATTTATTTTTGCATCGACAAATCAAATCGGGCCGCGCTGCTGCGCAACCCGATGAATAAACAACGCTGTTAGCCTGCTCACAAAAGAGCAATTAAAAAAATTCCTTTACAGCTGAGAGTAGAGCTTTGAATCCCCAGCCGCGACTGTTGCGACTATTTGATCCAGACTGTCTGAATATTCACAAACTCCCTGATCCCGTACCAGGATAGCTCGCGACCAAAACCGGAAAGTTTAATTCCGCCAAACGGCAGGCGCGGATCACTTTTGACCATCCCGTTAACAAAAACCGCCCCCGATTCAATCTTTGCGGCCAGCTCTTCGCCGAGTTGACTATTCTGCGTCCAGATCGAACCACCAAGGCCAAATTCACTTTCATTGGCGAGAGCGATCGCCTCTTTTGCATCAGCCACCCGAAAGACCGATGCAACCGGACCGAACGTCTCCTGACTGTACGCGGGCATTCCCGGCTGCAGATCGTCCAGAATCGTCGGTGGGTAATAGTATCCCGGCTGCATCAACGGCTCGCCGCCGAGCACGACGCGCGCCCCGAGTTTGACCGAATCGACCACCTGGGCATGCAGCTCAAGCATCAGATCTCCACGCGCCTGCGGTCCGACCTGGGTCGTTTCAAGCAGCGGATCACCAATGACCAGAGCCGCCATCTTTTCCCGGAATTTAGCCAGAAAGAGATCGTAGACGGCATCGACGACGATAAACCGTTTCGCCGCAATACAGCTTTGCCCCGAATTAATGCAGCGGGATTTAACAGCAAAGGTCGTCGCTTCGTCGAGATCGGCATCAGCCAGAATAATAAACGGATCACTACCGCCAAGTTCGAGAACGGTCTTCTTCAGCACCGCACCCGCTTTGGCCGCCACCTTGCGTCCGGCATGATCCGAGCCGGTCAAGGTTACGGCCTTGACCTCATGGTGCTCAATAACCGCATCGACCTGAGAGGATCCGATCATAAGAGTCCGAAAAACATTTTCCGGGAAACCGGCCCGCACAAACACCTCTTCGATCATCAGGGCCGAACCGGGGACATTGGAAGAGTGTTTAAGCAGACCGACATTTCCGGCCATCAGCGCCGGAGCCGCAAAACGAAAGACCTGCCAGAAAGGAAAATTCCACGGCATGACCGCAAGAACCGCTCCGAGCGGCCGAAAAGCGACATAAGATTTCGTCGCATCACTTTCGGTGAGTTCATCGCTTAAGAAATTTTCAGCATGATCAGCGTAGTAATCACAGACCAGGGCACATTTTTCGACTTCAGCCCGCCCTTCAACGATCGGTTTCCCCATCTCCAGAGCCATCATCCTGGCATAATCTTCAGAATCTTGCCGCAATACATCGGCCGCTTTATACATAAGACGACTCCGCTCAGAAAATGAACTCTGCTGCCAGGTCGCATACGCTTCAGCCACACTATCTACAACATCAGCGGTCTGAACCGCAGTCATTTCAGAAAAAGTTTTTATCAGTTCACCAGTTGCCGGATTGATCGATTCGAGTGCCATAAA
>JACUTX010000211.1 GCA_014859615.1 Desulfuromonadales bacterium
TATCGAAAGGGAGTTAATTGAGGAGGCTTTACGCCTCACTGCCGGAACCAAAGCAAAAGCAGCCGCCCTTCTCCACCTGAATCGGACGACACTGGTCGAAAAGATGAAACGGTTGGGACTTAGATAAATCGGGTTGAGAAGAGCTTGATTGACTGTTGCACTTCATCGTCAAGATCAACAAACTTTACGCCGATACCGATCGGATAATTTGGTTTGGTCGGGTTCGGGCGGGTATTATGCCAGGAGACCACCCCTTTGCAGCTGATTTTCACATGGTCTTTGTAGGGGAGGACAAATTCGATCATAATAAAACTATTCAGATCGAGCAGTTCGCCCGTCTCAATAAACACCCCGCCACTGCTGATGTCGAGGCACTTCCCCTGAATTTTTGCTCCATCTGCCCCGACACGATCGTAGCGCAAGGTGATCGGAAAGAGGCATGATCGTCGCGGTTCACGAATACTCGGCAGAAACTGCCGGCCGATCTCAAGAAACTTATGTCGATCGATCGGTTTGGTCAGGATTCCGTCACAGGCTGCATTTTGACAGGCCGTCATCTGGGCTGCATCATTCTTGTCGCAGATCAGAACCACCGAAGCTTGCTTCGTACCGGCTAACGCCTTGAGTTGACGACAAAAATCGATTGCAGAGAGCCCGGGCAAATCAAAAGCGACATAGGTCAGCTCCGGCGTCTCTTTCTGCCAGATTATTAACGCTTCCTCTGCTGATCCGGCTTCGAGAATTTTGGCCGGGGTTTTAGATAGAAATTGACGTTCTATACTTCGAAAGAAGCTGGAGCTCTCAACGATAAGAATTTTGATCTCCTGAGTCATGCCACCCCCTGCATTGTTCAAATATTTCAATTCCGATCGTTACTTGCTTATTTACAGCCAGCGAAATAGTAGCTGATGCAGCCTCTGTTTGAAAGTAAAAACTAACAGTTATCGTCCTGACCCTCTCTGAGCCGTTTTATCACCTGCTTCATATCGTCCCAGGCTTCACGTTTACCGAGCGGGTTGTTTAACAGGTCGGACGGATGCAAGGTCGGCATTAAAGAAATATTTCGGTACTGTTGCCAATGACCGCGCATTTGTGCAATCGGCTGATCAGACTGCAACAGAGTCTGCGATGCAAAGGATCCGAGCGTCACGATAATTTCGGGGCGAATTGACTCTATTTGTCGAATCAAAAACGGCACACAAGCTGCGATCTCGTCAATGCCGGGATGCTGTACATCCCCAGGCGGACACTTAACAACATATAAAAGATAGACATCACTGCGCGCCAATCCCATGGCGTTCAAAATACGATCAAGTAACTCTCCGGCTGCACCTGCAAACGGTTCACCACTTTGTTCCTCTTCAGGCCCCGGACTCCCATCAATAAAGACGAGCTGCGCATCAGGGTGTCCGACGCCACAGAGTGCTTTTGTGTTTTCTGCGGCTAATGAACAGCGTCGACAATCGACGACATCGGCCTCTATTTTCATTAAATTTTCAGTTCCAAGCTGCCCGGACGCAATCAGATCAGAGGTTGAATCAAGGATCGAACCGGGATCAGGATAAATTTCACCAAGACCGAGCCGTTGCAGATCTTCAAGCATCCCGCGTGCCTCGCCAACAGCTGTTTGCAGTTCGGTTTTCAATTCATTCGGCATAGTGCTTTACAGTCCCGTCAAGGTCTATTATCCTTACAAAAAAGAGACAACGAAATGCGGCCACCAATGGCTTTTAATATTGTGACAATATTGATTTTACTGCTCTTGCTGCCAACAGAAGCTTTTGCCTGGGGGATCGGTGTCCACCTGCAGCTCGGCTCGCAGATTCTTGAACAGACGGCGTTGCTTCCGCTCAGTCTGCAAACGATTCTAATGAACAACCCACATGACTTTCTCTATGGTTGCATCAGCGCCGACATTACCCTCGGAAAAAAATACACCCACCACTTACGAAATTGCCACTCGTGGCGCATGGGGAAAAAAATCCTTGACGCTGCCGACAGTGACCGACAACGGGCCTGCGCCTATGGCTATCTGGCTCATCTTGCTGCCGATACGGTCGCTCACTCCTATTTTGTGCCGTTCAAAATGATCCGGACATTTAATACCGTCATGCTGAAACATACCTATTGGGAGGTGCGGGTCGAGGCTTGTGTCGAAGAAAAGATCTGGCTTTTAGCCAGAGAGATTGCACAGAAAAACTTCACCGTTAACGATACGATGATGCGCCAGGTTCTCTCCAACACTCTCTTCTCTTTCGGGACAAACAAGCGTCTTTTCAACTCCTTGCTCCTTCTGAACCGACTTCAACAGTGGCAGAAGATGATCCGGTCGTTATCGACCAATTCCAAATGGACCCTGCCGGAAGAGAATCTCAACGAGTATCTTTCGTTGGCCGGCGAGGCTGTCTTCAGCGTCCTCAGTGACCCTGAATCACCCTATCTGCAGGCCGACCCGACCGGCGCACGCTCCCTCAACGCCGCACGCATCCTGCGCAAGAACCTCAAAACACTCTGGCAATCCGGAAAACTGACAGAGGCCGAGATTGAAAACTACCTCAATGAACTCCGTCCAAAATTTCGACAGGGGATCCTCCGGCAGAAACAGATTCTTGAACTGCTGTCAGACGAGAGTTAAGCGTCACACAGGGTTTTGATCCGATCAAGCAAGATATTGGCGACAGCAGATTTCGGCAGCAGAGGGAGCTCCTCTTCGGAACCGTCGCGAAACAGCAGACGGACAGCATTGGTATCGGCCTCAAAACCGGCATCGACGCGGGACACATCGTTGGCCACTATCAGGTCAACATTCTTTTTTTCCAGTTTTTTGCGGGCATTACCGATCAGATCATCTGTTTCTGCTGCAAAACCGACCAATAAAGCCTTCAACCCCATCTGCCCAAGAGTGGCCAGAATGTCAGGATTTTTTTCCAACTCAAGCGACCAGGTCTCCTGCCCTTCTTTTTTGACCTTCCCGTCAGCCCGGATCAGGGGTCGATAATCAGCGACGGCAGCGGCCTTGATCACCACGGTCGCTTCATGAGCGCGTTCCAGAACGGCGCCGTTCATCTGTTGTGCCGAGACGACATAAAGAGTCTCAACACCCCGGGGCGGATCGAGTGCGGTCGGACCGGAGATCAGCACCACCTTGGCTCCCCGCTCAGCTGCCGCACGTGCAATAGCATACCCCATTTTCCCTGATGAGTAGTTTGAGAGATAGCGAACCGGATCGATCTCCTCTCGCGTCGGTCCGGCGGTAATCAAAAAAGTCTCGTTGCTCAGGTCGGCCGGGTATAAGGAAGTCAGAGAGTTGGAAAAGAGCTGTGCGGGATCTGGAAGTTTCCCCTTCCCCTGCCAACCACAAGCCAGATCGCCTGTTGACGGTTCAATAAACCGATAACCGAACGTCTCAAGTCGAGCCTGATTGCTGCAATAGACCGGATTCTCCAGCATATTGGTATTCATCGCCGGGGCAAAAATAACCGGAGCTCTAGTCGCCATGATGGTTGTTGAGAGGAGGTCGTCGGCAATGCCGTTGGCAACTTTACCGATCAGGTTGGCCGTCGCCGGTGCCACAACCAGAAGATCAGCCCGATCGGCCAAAGAGATATGCCCGATCTCATGCCCCTGAAAAAGATCAAACAGTTCCGTGTGAACCGGATTGCCGGAGAGAGTCTGAAAGGTCAAAGGGGTAACAAACTTCTGCGCTGCCGCTGTCATGATAACATGCAGATCGGCTCCAGCCTTTTTGTAGAGCCGCAGTAGTTCAACCGCTTTGTATGCTGCAATCCCGCCACAGACACCAAGCACAATCGTTTTACCCTTTAACATGGGTTTCCCTCTTCATGTTTAGAGATGAACAAAAGGATTTGATATTTTTTCATGACCGATCGAAGTGTCCGGTCCGTGCCCCGGATGAACCATTGTTTCATCCGGTAAAACAAAAAGTTTTTCACGGATCCCCCGAATCAGTAACTGATGGTCACCACCCGGCAGGTCGGTACGACCGATCGACTCTGCAAACAGCACATCTCCGACAATCAGATGCTGACCAACATGCAGGCAGACACTTCCGGGAGAATGCCCGGGAACATGCAAAATATCAAGATCAAGATTTCCGACCCGCAACGATTCGCCTGCAGAGATGAGTCGATCCGGCGGCGGTGAATTCTCGACAGTCAAGCCGTAAACCGACGCATGCATCCCGGCCTGACCAAGCATCGGCAGATCTGCGGCGTGAATGACCAGCTCGGCTCCTGTCGCCTCTTTAATCCGCAGATTCGCGCCAATATGATCAAAATGTCCATGCGTGTTAATAATCAGAACAACATCGCACCCTGCAGCAGCCACCGCCTGCATAATCAACGGAGCATCAGCGCCCGGATCGATTACGGCCGCTTTCCCCGTCTTTTCACAAATTAACAGGTAACAGTTAACCTGCAACGGCCCAACAACGATTGTTTTAATTTTCATCTGATTTTCCTCCGCTCT
>JACUTX010000212.1 GCA_014859615.1 Desulfuromonadales bacterium
CCAAGGTGACTTCGATCCACCGCTTATCAATTCTGTCCTTTACGTCGTCCCCGCCAATCATTAATGCTTGATGCCAGCTGACTCCAGACCCCTCTGAGCAGTGCAATGTCGTTGCGATCCGGGTTCGCTCGTAATGTCAGCCGGCGGATTTTATTCATTGCTGCCTCTGGCCGGCTCGGGTTGAGAAAGGCGATCCGGTCGAGCACTTCGTGCATCTGCTCAAACAGGCCGTTGAACTCCCCCTGAGTGGGGCGATCGAACGCCTTGGTCTGAACCTCTTTGTTAGTCGGTCGGGCGAGTTCGTACAGAAACAGCAGCACCGCCTGGGCGAGGTTGAGCGACCCCTGTTCGTCGCTGGTCGATACGGTGGCAACATGGGAGCAGAGTGCGATTTCATCGCTGGTCAGGCCGCTGTCTTCGCGACCGAAGATCAGTCCGAGCCGGGTCTGGGGAAAGAGATGGCGAAGGAGTTGCTGGTGGAGCTGCGAGCTTTCGATTAAATCACCTCGGAGTTCGCCTGTACGGCGGGTGGTGGCGACAGTCACTTCCAGGTCGCTGACGGCGGAAGCGAGATCGGGGTAGATTTGTGCCGATTTGAGCAGCTGCAGGGCACCGACGGCGAATTTTCTCGCTTCGGGATGCAGATGGTCGCAGGGGGAGACGAGACGCAGATCGCTGACTTTGAAATTGGCCATGGCCCGGGCGACGGAGCCGATATTGCCTGGACTCTGCGTTTCACAGAGGATGACAGCGGTTTTAGTCATTGTGCCGCAGCCAGTAGAAAAGCTCCTGATCAATTTCGTCGGCGTCGCCGTAATTGAGTTCAAGCAGTCGACGCAGATGCGCCAGGCTGTCGATATCGAGAGCTTCGATTTTGAAGCCGTAGTGATCTTGAACACGATGCACCAGCTTCGCATCGAACTGCAGATGAATTCCACCGGTGACAAAGGCAATATCGATCTGGCAGAGTGTGCCGAGCTCAATCACTGTCGGCTCAGTGACCGCGAGCAGAAGCCCGCGCAAGGAGATGTCGAGCAGCGTACAGGGGTAGCTCTGGTTGGCGACGTTGATCTGCGAATGGCACTTGAACGGGATGCGAAGATAGTCTCTTTTCTCTTCCATGGCAGATCCTTTGTCAAATTTTTTTTGATTATATGTAGTAGTTAGCCAGAGATAAGGCGGTCGTCAAGAGTCCGCCTGCGTCTTTGGTGCTGTCTCTGCGCTGCTCGATCCGAGCAGAACACTGATCCATCGGGTCCCTTCATGACTCTCCATGGCAATTTTTATTATCATGGTTAACAGAACCGAGAGCAGCATGCCGATCGGACCCAGGACCCACCCCCAAAAAACAAGAGAGACAAAGACGACCAGGGCCGAGAGGCCGAGACCGCGTCCCATGTAGCGGGGCTCAAGGATCGAGCCGATGATGATGTTGATGACAACATAACCGGCGGCGACGATGAGTGCCCGGGTCAGACCGAACTGGACAAAAGCGAGGAGGATGGCCGGAACAGAGGCGATAATCGAGCCGATATTCGGGACGTAATTGAGCAGAAAGGCGACCAGTCCCCAGAGGACGGGGAAGTCGACATCGAGGATTAGCAGCCAGACGGTGACCAGCAGACCGGTGATCAGGCTGAAAACGGTTTTGATGGAGAGGTAGTTCTTGACGCTGGCGCTGATCTGGGCAAATCGGGGGAGGGCGCTCTCCGGATCTTCCAGAGCGGCACGCAGTTTGGCCGGGAAACCGGAGGCTTCGAGCAGAATAAAAATTACGGTCAGCAGAATCAAAAAGGTGTTGGTCAGAACGCCGCCGAGCTGCTTGAGGCTGGCAGCGATCATCTGGAGCGCTTTGGCTGGGTCAAAATACTCAATCAGAATCTGGCTGGAGACGTTGATGCCGAAGTTGCCGAGCCAGGCGAATAAGGAGATGGTCTCATCCTTTAATCGGGCCTGATAAGCCGGTGCGGCGGTTGCAAAGTCATTGAGGGAGGAGCCGACAAAAGTAGCGAGAAGCAGGCCGATCACCATGACGCCGCAGACGACGATCAGCACCGCCAGACTCGTCGGCACATTTTTGTGTTGCAGCCAGAACAGAGGGGGGGTGCAGATCATGGCGATCAGGGCCGAGAGCAGAAATGGCGTTAAGAGCGGCTCGGCGGCGCGCATTCCGGCAACGACAACAACGAAAGCGGCAAGTGTGATCAGAATACGACTGTTCTGTCGATGACCGGACATGTTTTTCCTCCAGAAAATTGATAGCATGTTTTTATCATGAGTGTCCTGAGATGGCAAACATGATCGATTCTGTTTCAAGATGGTGCAACAAACGCCAACCGCGGTGTGGCGGCAATCATCTCGCGTCTTTGATGCCTCGTTGCTCGATCACTGCTTCGAACATCGGCAACGGGGCAAAACCTTTATCGAGGCGGCGATTCAGGGGACGACCGAAGTTGCGGTGCCGATCACTTTTGCGATTCTGACCACGGTTGCCGCTTTCATGCCGCTGCTCTTTGTCTCCGGGATGATGGGGAAGCTGATCACGGTGGTTCCGGCGATTGTCATCTCACTGCTGGTTGTCTCTTTGATCGAGTGCCTGTTTATATTGCCAGCTCATCTGGCTCAGAGTAAAAAACGGACTGAAGAGCTGCGCGGAATTTTCGGGGCTATCGATCAGAACCGCAAACGTTTCAGCACCTTTCTGGATCGATTTGTAAGTGGCCCTTTTTTGCGTGCTCTCGAATTCAACCTGCACAACCGTTATTTAAGTGTTGCCGTCGGGGTTGCCGCTCTGGTTCTGACAATCGGCGTGGTACGCGGCGGGGTGATAAAATTTACTTTCATGCCTGAAGTAGAGGGGGACCAGATTTCGGCGACGATTCAGATGCATCAAGGGGTTCCGATCGAGGAGACCACCCGGGTGGTGCAATCGGTAGAATCGGCAGCTCGCGAGGTGGTTGCGGAGTTTGATCGAAAGGCGTCTGACGAAAGGACCATCCTGCGGGGGATCTACTCTCTGGATGGTGCCAGCGCCGCCACCGGCGGACCGACCGGGGGAGACGGATCGGCTGCGACGCACCTCGGCAGCGTCTCGCTCCTTTTGACGCGCAGTGAGAATCGAACTGTCTCAACTACCGATATCCGGCGGGCCTGGCAGGAGAAGATCGGCGTCTATCCCGGGGTCCGTTCTCTCACTTTAAGCTCTAATCTGGTGCGGATGGGGGCGAATATCGATGTGCAGCTGGCACACGACGATTATGCTGTACTCGAACTCGCCTCCGAGCGTCTGCGTACGACCCTCGGCGAGTATCCGGGGGTGAGTGATATTGAAGACACCTATGCAAAAGGGAAGCGTGGACTGAAACTTAAATTGAGCGATGCCGGGCGGAGCCTCGGCCTGACGGAAGCGAATCTGGCGCGTCAGGTGCGATCTGCGTTCTACGGCTCCGAAGCGTTGCGCCTGCAGCGGCGGCGCAACGAAGTCAAGGTGATGGTCCGTTATCCCGATGGCGATCAGCCTCGGCTTCGGCATTCTGTTCGCAACCGGCATCACTCTGCTGCTGATTCCGGCGCTCTATCTGGTGCTCGATGATCTGCGCCGGGCGGTCGGTTTCAAAGAACGGTTCAGTCCCCGTGCATGATCGGTTCAGCATCGTTTATCGGCAGGGTTGCACAAAGTTCAGGAATCCGTTACAACGACGGCTGGCTTGCAGAAAAAAAAGGAGTCAGGGAATAGAGCGTGCAAACTGAGCTGTTTCGTAAAATCAAGCGGTTGACCGGCAAGGCGATCGGCGATTTCAACCTGATAGAGGCGGGGGACCGAATCGCTGTGGCCGTCTCCGGCGGGAAGGACTCCTATACACTGCTGCAGATGCTCGGCGCTCTGCAGCGCCGCTCACCGATCAACTATGAGCTGATCGCGGTGAATGTCGATGCCGGGTTTCCCGGTTATCAGCAAAAGGTGATCGCGCAGTATCTGGAGAAGTCCGGCTTTTCGGGCCGGATGAAACGGACCAGCTGTTCGGAAATTATCGAGCATAAATTGCGCCCGGGGACCTCTTACTGTGCTTTTTGTGCCCGATTGCGTCGGGGTGTTCTTTATGATCTGGCCGATGAACTCGGCTGCAACAAGATCGCATTGGGGCATCATCTCGATGATCTGATCGAAACCCTGCTCCTCAATCAGTTCTACTCCGGGCGTCTGGCGGCAATGAGTCCAAAGCTCAAAGCTGATAACGGTCGGCATACGGTCATTCGTCCGCTCGCTTATGTTGAAGAATCGATGATTATCGATTTTGCCCGAGAACAGAACTTTCCGATTATCTGTTGTTCCTGTCCGGTGCAGGGTGTTGTCGATCAGAAACGCCAGGAGATGAAACAGTTGATCACCGAACTGGCCAAAGGGAATCCGGATATTCGTTACAGTCTGCGCACCGCTCTCGGCAACCTGCAGCCTGAGCATCTGTTTGAAAAAAACAGG
>JACUTX010000213.1 GCA_014859615.1 Desulfuromonadales bacterium
TTTTTTTGTTCAAGGAGATAAAAAATGAAAAAAACAGTTTATCGCATCGTCCTTTTTTTCGGATTCTGTCTGCTGGCGGTGCCGGTTGCGGCCGAGAGTATTCAGGATGTTATAACGACGCTGGAGTCCCCTTTCAGGTCTGATACTTCAGAGGCGAGGGCCATTCATGATATTGAGACCGAATTCACCCAGGAGTCGACGATCGCGTCACTCGACCGGGTTCAGAAAGGGGGCGGTCGGGTGCTGCTCAAGTTTGATTACCAACGTACCGATCGTGTGCCGCGGGTCAGTTTTCGCTGGGAGTACGATTTTCCGACCCGGCAGGAGATCGTCTCCAATGGCAAAACCTTCTGGGCTTATATCCCTGAAAATAATCAGGTGATACAGACTGAACTCGAACAGGTCTCGGATCAGCAGCCAGACAGCCCGTTGACTTTTCTGACCGGACTCGGGAATCTCTCCCGTGATTTTCTGATTCGCTGGGCGTCACCGAGTCGTGATGCTCAGAATAATTACATCCTGTTTCTGACGCCGAAACGCACCACATCGACGATCCAGAGTCTGACAGTGGTTGTCGATCGTCGAGCCGTGCAGGATTATACGAACCGGAACGTGACCGGCGAGCGTTTCCCCATTATCGAGACGCGCGGAGTCGATCCGAATGATAATGTTACCCTGATCCGGTTTGATCAACAGATGATGCGGGTCAATCGTGGCATCAGCGACAGTTTTTTTAATTATATGCTCCCGGCGGGGGTCGATGTGGTCCGTCCAACCGGGAGTCAGTTCGGTCGCTGACCCGAAACAGAACTCATGCATAAATGCCCCGGAAATGCCATGTTCCGGGGCATTTTCCACTTATATTTTGTCGCTTTATCCCCTTGTTGGTGACGTTTTTTTTTGAAAGGATCGGTTGTACGTGAAAAAACAGAGAGTCAGTCTGATCAGTCTCGGCTGTGCAAAAAATCTGGTTGATGCAGAAGTCATGCTCGGACATCTGCCGCCCGACCGCTACGAAATTACCACGGATGAGGCGAGTGCCGATATTATCGTCGTCAACACCTGTGCCTTTATTGAAGAAGCGAAGGAGGAATCGGTCGAGACCATTCTCGATATCGCCGAACATAAGGAGAGTGGGCAGTGTCGGCTGCTGATCGTGGCTGGCTGCATGCCGCAACGTTATCGCGACGATCTGGCCAAGGAACTCCCGGAGGTCGACCTTTTTATCGGCACCGGTGATGCGCCGCGGATCGTCGAATTGATTGAAGGGTGGAATGCGAAAGCCCCCCCCTCGCAGATCAGCACCCCGGATTATCTTTATGATCATGAGACGCCGCGTCTGCGTTCTTCCCCCTTTTATTCCACCTATGTGAAAATTGCTGAAGGGTGCGACAATCGCTGTTCGTTCTGCGTCATTCCTGATATTCGCGGGACTCTGCGCTCACGAACCATCCCGTCGGTTGTTCTGGAGGTGGAACGGCTGGTTGCTGAAGGGGTGAAGGAGATCAATCTGATCGCTCAGGATGTGACCGCTTACGGCATCGACAGGAGCGGGAAAAGCGAACTGGTTGTGCTGCTGCGCGAGCTGGTTAAAATCGAGAATCTGCAATGGCTGCGACTCCTTTATGCTTATCCGGACGGGATCAGCGATGAACTGCTCGATCTGATCGCTGCCGAGGAGAAAATCTGCAACTATCTCGATGTGCCGTTGCAGCATATCGATGATCTGGTGCTGAAGAGGATGAGTCGCCGGGTTGATGAAGCGGCCATTCGCCAGCTGATCAGCCGTATTCGTCACCGCCTCCCCGATGCGACCCTGCGGACATCGCTGATTGTCGGCTTCCCCGGCGAAACTGACATCCAGTTCAACAAGCTGCTCGCCTTCGTTAATGAGGGGCTGTTTGATCGGGTCGGTGTCTTTCGTTACTCCAGAGAAGAAGGGACCCCCGCCGCTGACCTGGGCGATCAGATTCCGGCCCGGATCAAGCGGGCGCGTTACCATAAGCTGATGAAAGCGCAGAGTCGGGTCTCGTTTCGTAAAAACAGGGAACTGGTCGGTCAAATCGAGCCGGTTCTGGTTGAAGGGTTCAGCGAAGAGACCGAGCTGCTGCTGCGCGGGCGCAGTATCAGACAGGCACCGGATGTTGACGGGCAGGTCTATATTACGACGGGGCGAGCCGAAGTCGGAGAGATTGTCCCGTTGAGAATTACCGACTCTACCGAGTACGATCTGATCGGTGAAATTGTCGGAAGCGGAGAAGAAGAGTGACCTGTCGTGTTATGCAGACAGGGGGAATTTGTCGTTCATTTTGATTTATGCGGCGTATAAACATTTTTTATCGCACCGTTTGTTGTCGAGACAACGGTTCTGATACAATCATGAGGTTATGAAAGCATCTCTCGCTAAAAATTTACGGCTGCTGTTGGCCACCTGTCTGTTGACTGGGTGTGTTGTTGCGACCGCTCCGTCTGTCGCACCTGTGTCGACAGAGGCGCTGCAACAGCAGTTGCTCGAACTCCCTGGAGCTGTCGTCGACTTGCAGAGTCTGACGGTCTCTTATCAGGGCGAGACCTTGTTCGCTTCGGGGTCGGCGCTCCCTTTTCCCGGCGGGATGGAACTCCTTGATCCGTTGATCAGCTGGATGCTGCAGGATGAGAGAATCTCCGGCATCGCCCGTCTTCGCTCTTCTGGAGAGTCGAGCGGTTATAACCGGATTCTCGCCGCGAAGCGTCTGGCGCTGCTGGAACGGCTGTTCAGGAACCGGGGGATCACCCCGGATCGGCTACAACTGCTGGTTGACGAGAGTGCTGGAGCGCCGCTGGAGATCCGCTTTCAATTGAGGAGTTCAGCGATTTCTGCCGGAGAGAAAGAGTAACTTTTACGGCAATATTCACAGGTGACCGAGATTGGCTCTGCGCCGGAAGCTGCGGCGCGCAGTTCGTCCTGACCAAGAGAGAACAAGATTTTTGCAGACTGTGTGCGACTGCAGTTGCAGCGAAATGCGAGCGGTATCCGCTCGTAGAGGGTAAACGGCGTCTTGCCGAAGATGGTGGCTGAAATCTGTTCGGGCGTGTGGCCTCCCAGGAGCTGTTCCGACAAAGGGGGCATGGTCAGCAGTTGTTTCTCGACGGCGTCGAGAGTCTCTTCGGCGCAGCCGGGGAGAGCTTGAATCAGCAGACCACCCGCCACAAGAACTGCGGCCTCTTTTGAGAGACTGACAGCGAGGAGAACCGATGAGGGGACCTGCTCAGAGGTTGTCAGATAGTAGGCGATATCTTCACCGATCTCGCTGGTCTGAAGCTGAACCATCCCCCTATACGGTTCCTTGAGTCCGAGGTCTTTGATCACGCTGAGAAATCCGGCCCGGCCGATAGCGCCGGAGACATCGAATCGATCGTCGCGGGGTGCAAGCCCCGTCAGCGGTTGTTTGACGGAGCAGCGTAGATGTCCGGCCGCGTCAGTTTCGGCGTGAAGTTTCTGTAACGGTCCGTTCCCTTCAATGATCATCGCCAGTCGCTGATCATTTTTTAAAAGAGCTCCGAGCAGAGCTGTACCGGTCGCCATGCGTGCCAGTGCAACCGTCGCGGTCGGATCCGTCCCCTGCATCCGGCGGGATATTTCACAAAGGTCGGTGGTCAGCGCAGCGACGGCTCGCAGGTTGCCATCATTAGATGTCATACGTATCAGATAATCGCTCATGTCGTCTCCAGATAAAAATCATCGTATTATTCGCTTTGCATACTGCGGATGTCAACTGCTGGTTAATTTATAAAGATATTCATGCTTGAAGATCACGGCTTTTAAAGGCGAAACCAGGAGAATAAGATGACTTTCACAACGGTGCTCCCCTACATTCTTGCGCCGCTGCTCGGCGGCGTTATCGGCTACGTCACCAACTATGTGGCGATACGGATGCTATTTCGTCCCCTGCACCCCTGGCGGCTGTTCGGAATACGTCTGCCGCTGACGCCCGGCGTTATTCCGTCGCAGCGCCACGAACTCGCCCGGCGGATGGGAGAGATGGTCGGAAGCCACCTGTTGACAACGGGTGATGTGATTCGCACCCTGGAAGGGAGTGCGTTTCGGCGCGAGCTTAAAATCGCCGTATCAGACAAACTGACCGGTTTTCTCGACCGCGATCTCGGTCAACTCCAGGAGCTTGTCCCGGCTTCTTTCTCAGGCCGTTTCGATGAACTGATTGATCGCTTGTCACAGCGGCTCGACGCCGCCTGTCGTGATTATCTGAACAGTGCACATTTTGCCGCACAATTTGATCAGTTTATCCGGTCAAAGGTCGACGCTTTGCTCACCTCTAATCTCGAAAGCTGTTTGAAACCCGAAGAGTATGATCGCCTTCGCAATCACCTCGATGATCGTCTCACGGCATTTTGCAGTTCGCCTGCTCTGGCGGAGTCGGTCGGTGCTTTTGTGGACGAGCGGACCGATCGCCTGTTGCGCTCCGA
>JACUTX010000214.1 GCA_014859615.1 Desulfuromonadales bacterium
GGTGCGCCGCGAAACGATCCGGTCATTAACCAAGATAGGCGGCACCAACGCCATCGGTATTCTTTTACGGACCGTTGCCGAAGGCGATGTTGAAATGAGCAAACAGGCGCTCCTTTCACTCGGCGCCATGAAATGCACGATAGCGATTCCGACCCTGATTAACTTGATCCGCACCATGCCGACAACGACCAGAACCGTCATGACTAAAAAAGAGGCGATCAAGTCTCTGGGTGAAATCGGTTCCAATGAGGCTATCTCAGCCTTGATCGAAGTCCTCCAGAAAAAGTCGGTCTGGAAACGTCGCATGACCGATGAACTGCGGGCGACAGCCGCCTTCGCGCTCTCCCTGATCGGTGGGGAGGAGGCGGTCAGATCGCTTGAAATTGCATCGGATGACAAATCAGAGCCAGTTGCGCGCGCGGCAAGCAAAGCTCTTAAACAGCTGAAACGAAACGAATAAAAATATGAGTTTTCAACACCACCAGGAACTCGTTCAAGGGATCGCGGCCGCCCTGAAAGGGCTCAAGCTCTACCCGATGCAGCACCCGGCGATAGAACAGCGCAACCGTACCCTGATCAACGCCTTCACCCAGCTCTTCGGCAAACAGAGAATCATCCATATCGGTCTGCTTGAAGGGACCCTGTTCGTCGAAGATTCTCTCTTTGCCGATGAGAACCCGGCGGCTGAAACACTGGTTAATGTTTTTGATAGTCTCGAAATTGAAGGGTTGGAATTTTTAAGCGGCTTCAATCAGCCGCAGCTCGAACAGCTTCTCGAAATCATCATGAAACCACCCGGCAAAGGGGGTGATTTTATCGCGTACATGAACCAGCACGGACCGGAGCATGTGAAAGTGGCGTCGGTGGAAAAGATCGAAGATGTTCAGGAGGAGAAATCCCCACGCAAAATCTACGGTAAAGCCCTTAAAGTTATCAACGACATTTTCAACGACGTCCGCATGGGACGCATCCCTTCTTCGGACGAAGCGGTCGGTGTCGTCAAAAACATGGCACGTCTCACCCTTGAGGATCCGCACGCCCTGTTTGCTCTCTCTCTCCTGAAGGACTACGACAATTATACCTTCACGCATTCTGTCAACGTCTCGGTTCTGGCCTTGTCTATCGGCAGAGCCTGCTGCGTCTCTGAAGAGGAGCTGAGAACACTCGGACTCGGCGGGCTGCTGCACGATATCGGCAAACTGAAGATCAGCGTCGACATCATCAACAAACCCGGAAAATTGACCGACGCCGAGTTTACGGCCATCAAAGGGCACCCGGCCCTCGGCGCCGAAATCGTCTCCAAGATGGAAGGTGAAGGATCAGCCCAGGATGTGGTCGATATTGTTCGGGGGCACCATCTTCGTCATGACCGGACAGGCTACCCGGTCGACATTCAGAAGCAGAAGATCTCCCGTCTGGCCGAAATGACTGCGATCGCAGACGCCTATGATGCCATGACGACCCTGCGTTCCTATCAGAACCCGGTCACGCCGCGCAAAGCGCTCGAAATATTAAAAACCCTTTCCGGCTCCTCATTAAATGCCGAATATCTCGAACGTTTTGCTCATTCTCTCGGTACGTATCCGGTCGGAACCCTGGTTCGGATCGACACCAATGAGATCGGGCTGGTTGTGTCGGTCGGGCATAAAAACCCCAATGATGTTGTCCTTAAAATTATTTTTGGCACGGTGGGGGAAAAACTGCCTGAACCTGTCACCCTGGAACTGAACGGCGTCGAAGCGAAGCGGATCGTCGGGGAAGTCGACCCTTTTGTGAAAGGGATCGAAGTGACCGATTACTTTCTTAAATAACGAAAAAACGGCACCAAAACCCGGCGCCGTCGGCATTCGTGCAACTGCAATCCTGTTTTCAGAAGATCAGATCACCGAGAGCCTCGACTGCGGTTTTTCGCACCGAGGGACGCGGATCTTTCAACGCCTCAAGAAGAAACATCTCTGCCTTTGCCCCACCGTTTGAAGCAATTGCCCGAAGCGCACTGCGCACCAAAGAATCGTCTTGATCCTGCAATAACGATGTCAGATGCGGCAGTAACCGGGCATCGGAAAAATATCCAAGGGCATCGACGGCATGGACGCGCACCGAAGGGTCAGGGTCTTTCAAATGTTTCCCGATGTAGGACAAAGTTTTCGGATTTTTCTTCTTGCCCAGCACCTGCAACGCCGCACCGCGCAGATTTGGATCCGGATCACTCAGAACTTTGATCAGATGCGGGTAGATGTCGTGACTCTCAATTTTTTCAAGGGCAAGAATCGCATGCGCCCGCTGCGCCCGATCGTCTGAATCCAGAACATCCAGAACCCGATCGAGACTCATGACCGCTTCCAACTTATTCATTGCCTCAGCCGCCGCAGTCCGGACCTCATCGTCCTTATCCTGAAGCAGTCCCTGCAGCGCTTTGATTCGATCATTTAACATCGGAGCCCTCTTCCCCAAAGAGACAAAAATTACAGACGAAAAACAGTTGCGAGAGCTTTTTGCCAAAGTCCCTTTACGTCATTCCCGAAACGCCTTTAATCGGGAATCCAGGTCTTTAACTCGCTTAAAATATTGGACCCCCGATAAAGACATTCGGGGATGACATTCTTTTTTGAAAAAAGCTTAAGAGCGTTTTTGAATTAAAACGGAATATCATCATCCGGGTTAAATGGCGGCTCCTCGACCTGCGCTTTCGAAGGCGACTGCTGATCGTAGTTGCGCCCTTGATCCTGGTTATAATTGTCCCCTTGAGATGAATTACCCGCCTGAGCACCGCGGTTGTAACCGGCACCGGAGTCGTCGTTTGCACCACCACGGCCGCCGAGCATCTGCATCTGATCGGCGACAATTTCGGTAACGTAGCGCTTGTTGCCATCCCGATCATCGTAGGTCCGATACTGCAGTCGCCCTTCAATATAGACCTGCTTCCCCTTGTGCAGATATTTGCCGCAAATCTCGGCAAGACCGGCCCAGACAATGATATTATGCCACTCGGTCTTCTCCTGCTGCTCACCCTGTTTATTCTTGAATCGATCAGATGTCGCAATAGAGAATTCACAAACAGCCGTCCCCGAAGGGGTATAACGCAGATCCGGATCCTTGCCCAGATTTCCAACCAGAATAACTTTATTAACCGACATAAGTGGTGACCTCCATTTGATTATAAATATGAAGGCAAAGTCTAACCGAAATCTCCTGCGTCTGTAAAGCATTCAAAAAGATTTGACTCACCTGTATATCTTCCCTAGACTGTGCCGACTCAATATACTTTGTTTGGATAAATTAAATGCTGCGAACAATATTTTATTACATCACCTTCTACCCCTTCACCCTCATCTGCTCGATCATCGCGCTGTTTGCATCATTTCTCGGCGCTGAGCGGTCTCATGCCGTGGCAATCTTCTGGGGGAGAATCTGCCTGCGTCTGGCCGGCGGTGAAATACGGATCGAAGGGAGAGAAAATCTCCCGGACGCTAGTGCGGTCATTTTTATGGCCAATCACTCCAGCAGCTTCGACATCCCCGCTCTCTACGCCGCGCTCCCGGTGCAGTTTCGCTGGCTGGCTAAAAAAGAGCTGTTTGACGTCCCCCTCTTCGGTATGGCCCTGAAACGGAGCGGCTACATCCCGGTTGAGCGTAATGACAGCCGAAAAGCACTGCTGGCACTTAAATCCGCAGCTCAACGGGTAAAAGATGGAACCTCGGTCATCGTCTTCCCGGAAGGGACCCGTTCCCCGGACGGTAACCTTTTGCCGTTCAAAGGGGGCGGTTTTATTCTTGCCATTCAGTCCGGCATGCCGGTTGTCCCGGTCGCGATCGTCGGCAGTCGTGACATCACGCCGAAAGGGAGCCTTACTGTTCACGCTGCCGATATTCTGATCCGCATCCTGCCACCGATCGAAACCTTCGGGCTCAAATCGTCGGATCGCGAGCAGCTCTCTGACAAGGTTCGGCAATCGATCGACTCTGTTCTCCACCCCACACCAGTCACCCATGGCAAATAGCAGCGAAAACAGTGCCCTCTCTGACGACATGCGTCTGATCCCCCTCGGCGGACTGGGGGAAATCGGTCTTAACATGATGGCGCTGGAGTATAACGGTGCCGTGCTGATTATCGACTGCGGGCTGCTGTTTCCCGAAGCGCGAATGCTCGGCATCGATCTGGTTCTCCCCGACACCGGGCTCCTGCAAAAGCGCAAAGACGACATCCGTGGGCTGCTCCTGACGCATGGCCACGAAGACCATATCGGCAGCCTCCCTTATCTGCTTGAATCTCTCGGTTTCCCGCCGATCTACGGCACCCCGCTGACCATCGGCCTGCTAACGGGAAAACTCGTTGAACACGGGCTGGAACGACAGGTCGACTGTCATCGCGTGACGTTGCGCGAGCCGTTTGAGCTCGATCCGTTTTGCATCGAATTTTTCCGGGCGGCCCATTCAATTACCGATGGAGCCGGGA
>JACUTX010000215.1 GCA_014859615.1 Desulfuromonadales bacterium
TACGCATGGTCACAACTCTCCTCCAAAAAAAACATAGAGTCAAATTCGGTGATTACACGTCAGCCCTCAAGTGCTATGCCCGAAGAGAAACAGACGCCCCGATTCAACAAAGACATAAAAGCAGAACACCTCTGCCGTGCGCGAAGCACGGCAGAGGCAGGGTATAAAAATAAAAGGAGTTGTGCAATAAGCAGGCCAGACAGCTAGATACTACCCCCCATAAGAATGGAGACCAGAGAGAACCAGATTCACACCGAGGTAGCAGAAAATAGTCGCCATAAACCCGATGATCGACAACCATGCGGCGCGTTTACCTGCCCAACCGCGGGTGAAGCGGGCATGCAAAAACGCGGCATAAATGAACCAGACAATCAGACTCCAGGTCTCTTTCGGATCCCAGCTCCAATAGGTTCCCCAGGCATAGTTGGCCCACGCAGCACCGGTGACGATCCCGAGAGTCAAAAGCGGAAAGCCGATCATGATCGCTTTGTAGTTAATATCATCGAGGATCTTGGAGCTCGGGAACATGCCGACAATTCCGGAAGAGTCGTCTTTATTTTTCTCCTCATCTCTGGCCTTGATCAAATACATGATCGAGACCCCGCAGGCGACGGCAAAGGCGGCGTAACCGAGAAAACAGGTGATAACATGGTAGGTCAGCCAGTTGCTCTGCAGAGCTGGCACCAGCGGCGATATGGAACTTGGCAGTTGCAACTGTGCCCAGGCGATGGCGAGAAACGCAAACGGAATAACAAACGCGCCGATCGCGCTCTGTTTGTATTTCAGGTCCAGGGCAATATAAATCAGGATAATCGTCCAGGCGAAAAAGATAACCGATTCATACAGATTAGAGAGAGGGGCATGACCTACCCCACCCGGCATCTGATACGATTCATACCAGCGATAACCGAGAGCAAAAGTTTGGGCGACAAAACCGACCCAAATCAGAACTTTCGCAGTTAAAGCGACCGTTTCATTGCGAACAGCCAGGTAAACAACAAAGCAGACCATCGCGACAAAGTAGATAATTGTGACGTAATTCAGAATCTGCGTACTGAGAAGTTGTGATCCGTCCATCTTTTACTCCTTCGCAGAGCGTATTGCTCCCGTTAAGAAAGGTATTTTTTGATCTTACTTTTAAATTCATCAAAATAGAGCGCAAATCCGGGCTGATTACGGTGTGCATTGCCACCATAAAGAACCTTGACCTTGCCGCCATCAGGGACAAGGGTCACCCAGATACGACGATGTGACAGAAAAAAAGCGACCATTGTGCCGATAATCATCAAGGTACAGCCGACCCATACCACCTCAACCCCCGGATCTTTTGCTACCTGCAGACCGGTTGCGTACTCCAGGTCTGAATCGATCAGATCAAAAGCAAACGCCCCTTTGCGAATCTGGGCATCGGCGCCAGGGTGGTACTTGTAAACGGGGAAGGGGTTGCCACGTTTTCCGTCCGGGGAATTAACATGCATCGTGATGCCGGGGCCGAAATTGCGCAAATTGTCGTTATAAGCACCGACAGCAAAGGAACCACCATTGGGGAGGGAAACAGGCGCCCCCTCTTTCGCCTCGACTTCAAAGGCGGCACCGTCGCGCGGCGTCACCAGCAGACGATGCACGCCGCCACCAATCGGCCTGTAGCTCGATTGATAAAAGGTAATCCCTTTATAAGTGAGCGGATCGTTGACGACGATCCGTTTTTTCAGGATCTCTTTGCCATTTTCAAACACAACCAGATCGCTGCGGTACTCTTTGGGCATCCGGCTCCCCTCGTAATACTCCAGCTCAAATTTGTCACATTGAACCGTGAACTCCAGAGGAATCATACCGCGCCCCTCGCGTGAACTGACCTGACTGATCGAACTCCCCTCGGCAATCCAGACAAACCCCTTGTAGCCGAATTTAATACCGATCATCGCTCCGGCCAGGATAATCAAAATCGAAAGATGGGTCGCATAGACACCAAAACGGGCATAAGGCGCTTTCTGAGCAAACAGATGCACTTTATCGCCCTCTTCGGTCCGCTGCGGCTTGGCAAATTCAGACGCAACAAAGCCGGCAACCTTCGTTTCAACTTCCGCTATACTACCGGTCACGATCAGTTCATCCCGATTAGCGAGAGTTTTGTAGAACTTCTCTTCCGGTTTCAGCTCCGGCTCACGGACAATTTTCAGAACACGCGGCAGACGGTTGATTGAACAGCAGATCAAATTCATGGCAAACAGGCCGAGCAGACCGAGAAACCACCAGGAGTGATACATGTCGAAGAAATACATAGAATCAAAAAAACGATAAGTCGACTCAAACCCCTCGCGCAATTTGTCATAATCGAGCTGAGTCATCTTGGGGGGGAAGCCATCCGGAAACATCCGTGCAAAATTCTCCTGAACGTACTCCCCCTTCGACTGCCCCTGTTTGAGAAGAGTCCCGACAATCGACGTGATCGACAGCAGGATCAGTGTTGTAATGCCGAGTTTCAGGGAGACAAAGAAATCCCAGATTCTATCTTCAAAGCGCTTTTTCTGTTTTTCCAAAATTTAAATCTCCCTACTTCTCCAGGTACCCAGAGTCTTTAAACTCATCTGGACACAGCCTTTCCGACAAGCGGAATAAAAACATACCAGATAAAAAAATTATCCGACTTTAATATGAGTCTCCACCGGTGTCAATGTGCAACAGCACAGTTCGACAATTCACATTCTAACAAAGGCCATCCTGTTTCAGGCGGGCATCAAGGCGGGCCGCTTTCGCTTCCACTTCATGGGCCATCTTTTTCCGAAATGCTGAGAGACGGGCCGCCAGCTCCTCATCTTCCACCGCCAGCATCTGAACGGCAAACAGCCCGGCGTTGCGCGCCCCGGCCTTCCCGACAGCCATAGTTGCCACCGGAATTCCGGCCGGCATCTGCACCATCGCCAGCAGTGCGTCCAGACCGTGCAACGCCGTGGCATCGATCGGAACGGCGATCACCGGCAAGGTTGTCTCTGCAGCGAGAACTCCAGCCAGATGGGCAGCAGCGCCAGCCCCGGCGATAATTGTGCAAAGACCTCTATCGCGAGCAGTGCGCGCCCATGTTCCAGCCCGCTCAGGAGAGCGGTGGGCACTGGCAACCGTCATCTCAAAATTGATGTCAAACTCACGCAGAGCTTTGGCCGCCTCCACCATGATCTCATAGTCGTTATCGCTCCCCATGACGATACCAACTTTTTTATATATGCTCATCGCATCTCCTTCTTTTCCAATTTTGTCTAATCGTTTAATGAACGAGATAATGCTTTTTTACCGATATCGGTCCGGTAATGCACATCCTGCCAGGAGATCGTCCGCACCCCTTCGTACGCTTTTTCGATCGCCTCGCCGACACTGCTCCCGAGTCCGGTCACCCCGAGGACCCGGCCACCGTTATTGACCACGACCCCATCTTGCAAACAGGTTCCGGCCTGAAAAACCATCAGGTCATCGATCTGACCGGCAGCATCTAACCCCTGAATCGGGTGCCCTTTGATGAACTCCTTCGGATAGCCACCGGATGCCATCACTACGCAGACCGCTGCCTTATCGTGCCATGCTAGTTCAACTCCGGCCAGTTCACCCTTGGCACAGGCGATCAGCACCGGCACCAGATCAGATTTCAGACGGAAGAGGAGCGGTTGTGCTTCGGGATCGCCGAGGCGAGCATTAAATTCAAGAACCTTGACATCATCGCCATCGATCATCAGCCCCGCATAAAGGACCCCGTTATAAGGGCACCCTTCAGCTTCCATCCCAGCGACCAGCGGCTTGAGGACCTTATCAACCACCATGGCATAAATCGCATCGGTGACGACCGGGGCCGGGGAGTATGCCCCCATCCCGCCAGTGTTCGGCCCCTTGTCATCGTCATAGACCGGTTTGTGATCCTGAGATGAAGCGAGCGGCAAGATCGTTTTTCCGTCCGTAAAAGCGATAAAGGAGGCCTCTTCGCCGACCAGAAACTCTTCGATCACGACGGTACTCCCCGCCTCACCGAAAAGCCCTTCGACCAGAGAGGCATCGATCGCCTCAATCGCCTCGGCTTCACTCTGCGCCACAACCACCCCTTTGCCGGCGGCAAGGCCATCGGCCTTGACGACGATCGGGGCGCCATGTTGGCGAACAAAAGCGACCGCCTCCTCACGGTCCTGAAACGTCCCGTAGGCTGCCGACGGGACGCCATACTTGGCCATGACATCCTTGCAAAAGACCTTGCTCCCCTCAAGCTGCGCCGCCTTGGCGTTCGGACCGAAAACCAGCAGTCCGTTCTGTTGAAAAAGATCGACCAGCCCGAGGGTAAGAGGGAGTTCCGGGCCGACGACGGTCAAGTCAATCGACTTCTCAAGAGCGAAAGTGAGCAGGCCATTCAGATCGTCGACCGCGAGATCGACACACTCAGCCTGCGCTGCAATCCCGGG
>JACUTX010000216.1 GCA_014859615.1 Desulfuromonadales bacterium
GGTACGTCATTTATTTTTTCAAATCTCCCCCAAACACCACTTTCGAATATAACTCTTCTCAACGCAGTGGTTAGCCAAGGAGCCGAGGTTGTCATTGTCGGCGACAAAGGGTTAATTGTTCGCAAAAACTAGCTAGCTATCGGCAGTTTTTCTGCAAGAACTATCATAAAAATAAAAAAAGGGCCTACAGCTAAAAAGCTATAGGCCCTTTGAATTTTATGGCTCCCCGAGTTGGACTCGAACTAATCATGCCAAGTGAAATTCCTATATGTCCTGCAATCTTGGACACTGCAGGCTAATCTAAAGTTTTTTGCACTTCATCTTGAAGTCTACGTGATAGTGTTCATCATGCCGCACCCAAGAGCGCTTTTTCGAAAATTGCAGATTCGTTTTTAAGTATTCACCGTACTCGGTATTGAATAGTAATGGTTGTAATTCCGGTGCAAAAATGACCCGCCAAATTTCAATGCCTTGTGCTTTGGTTTCTTTATGCAGTTCATATAAATGAGCTGATATAGCTTCAAAATCAATCTTGTACTTTTCAAATTCACCATGGGTGTTAAATTCAACATTGTACCCGAATTTGTTAAATGGACTTGTTGGGAGATAAACAGATTTTCCTGATTTCAAAACTGAGACCATGAAGTCAACTGAAAGCCCATTTTGGTGCGTCTTATGGGGTTTGAATTTACCGCCTTCTTTCCATCCAGTCTCGCCATACATAAAAACTTTATTCGGATAGCTTTCTTCGAGGTTTTTGTAGCTGTCTAAAACTACTTTATGGACTTTGCTGTGTACATATGTCCGACCTAAAAGATTGCCGATAGAACTGTAAGTCTGGAAATTTTGCCTTGATTTTGGCAGTTCAACACCATCCTCCAACATACCGTTACTTGTAGTCCCATAGCAGGTACTTTCACTTGCAGAAGAGTATGCAAGTGAAGGCAATAAAATCAGAATTAATATAAATTTAAATGTCAGTTTCACGTTCAATAACGATCTAATAGTAGCGTCCCAAATCAGGTCTGTTCAACTGCTGAGTCGATGTCCGCGCCCTATCAGGAAAACAACCCAGATAAACAGCAGAGCCGACATTATTCCGGCAACCAGAAACGACAACCAGAGCGGCAGGTCACCCACTCCGAGGATAGCGGTGCGAAAACCGTCGATCAGGTAGAACATCGGATTGAGGTGTGACAACTTCCCCCACGGTTCGGGGAGGATTGAAATCGGGTAAAATACCCCGCCGAGATAGATGAGTGGCAGAATCAGAAAATTGGTGTACATCGACAGGGAATCGAAACTGCTGGCATAGATAGCGACCACCAGACCGCATTGGGCGAAGAGCAGACTCGCCATTGTCGCCATGCCGATTGCCGTTAGCGGCGCATCCCAGGGGAGGCCGGCAAAAAAAGTTGAGACCAGCCAGACAACGATGCCGACCGAAAGACCGCGGATCATGGCGGCGATGGTATAGGCCAGAATCAGCTGTGGTGGCGTGATGGGTGTCACCAGAAGATCGACAATGTTGCCGAGATAACGCGACATAAAGAGTGACGAGGCGGTGTTGGCAAACGAATTGTTAATCACCCCCATCAATATCAGGCCGGGGATCACGAATTGCGCATAATTGAACCCTTCGAGTACGCTGATTCGTTCACCCAGAGTCGCACCAAAAATGAAGAGATAGAGTGATGCGGTGATAATCGGAGTGAAGATGGTCTGCGAAGAGACCCGCAAGAAACGCCGCACTTCTTTGTGCAGCAGGGTCAAAAAGGGGCGCCCGGGAATATAGTGCTCAGGGCGGGAATTATCGGACATTATTTATGCTCCCGGTCAGTCGTAGAAAAACATCTTCGAGGTTAGGCGGGCGGGTCTCTATTTCTGTTACCACCAGCCCGAGCCCGCGGATTTTATCGAACAGGTCGATGGTCGTCACTTCTTCCGGGAGGGCAAAACGCAAGGCGCGCCCCTCCTCGGTCTGAACCGGGTGAAACGGATCGAGCTCGACGGGAATCGTTTCAATCTGTCGATCGAACTGGGCTGTGACCTGTCGGCCACCGAGGCGGTTGAGCAGACGTTTCGTTGAATCGAGCGCCACCAACTCCCCATGATTCATGATGGCAAGACGGCCGCACATCTGCTCGGCCTCTTCGAGATAATGCGTCGTCAGCAAAACAGTGGTGCCGCGCTCATTGATTTCGCGGACAAAATCCCAGAGCGTCAGGCGCAGATCGATATCGACTCCGGCAGTCGGCTCGTCGAGGATCAGCAGGCGCGGTTTATGGATCAACGCCTTGGCGATCATGAAACGCCGCTTGAGTCCGCCGGAGAGTTTGAACATGACCTTGTGCAGGTGTGCCCCGAGACCGAGGCGATCAATCAACAGCATTCGCCAGGCCGGATCATCTTTCATCCCGTAATAACCGGCATGCATCTTCAGCGCCTTATCGATAGTAAAAAAATTATCGATGACGATCTCCTGATGCATCACGCCGGTCAGGCAGCGGGTGATCCGGTAAGCCTGGCGATTGTCGTGACCAAAAACCTGCACGGACCCGGTATCGATCCGGGTGACACCAGAGACCATGTTAATCGTTGTGCTCTTCCCGGCTCCGTTCGGTCCGAGCAGGCCGAAGATCTCGCCGGATTCAATCGTGAACGAGAGGTTCTTGACAACGTCGGCGCCGTCATAACTCTTTTTCAACTGGTCTATCACCAAGGCTGGTATCTGCATGTCACCCATTAAGCCTCCCTCTTTTCGACATGTCAAGTCGCTGAAATCGTTTCTTCCCCGTCGTTGCCGCAATCACAATATAAAAAAAGTCCGGCAACGATTTTGCCGGACTTTTTTACGGAGAGGGACAGCAAAATAATCAGAGCGATTTGAATGCTTTGCTCGCCGCCTCGATCGTTTTGTCGAGGTCTTCAGTCGAATGGGCCGCACTCATAAAACCGGCTTCATATTGGCTCGGGGCAAGGTTGATCCCTTCGGCGAGCATGCGCTGGAAAAATCGAGCAAAAATAGCGGGAGCCTGCGGTGTGACGTCAGCAAAATTAAAGACTTCAGCCGTCTGGAAATAGGTGCAGAACATGCCGCCCACCCGTTGCAGCGAGGTCGGCACACCGGCTGCGGCAGCCGCTTCTGACAACCCCGTGCAGAGATAGGCGCTCTTCTCCTCAATCCGGTTGTAAAAGCCATCTTCCTGCAAAAGGGTCAAGGTTGCGATCCCGGCCGCCATGGCGAGAGGGTTGCCGGAGAGGGTGCCAGCTTGGTAAACCCCGCCATCGGGAGAGAGTTGCTCCATGATTTCGCGCTTGCCGCCGAAGGCACCGACCGGCAGACCGCCACCGATGATCTTGCCGAGGCAGACCAGATCGCCGCGAACCTTGAAACGCTCCTGAGCGCCGCCGTAAGCGACCCGAAAGCCGGTCATCACCTCATCGATGATCAAGATGATCCCTTCTGCATCACAGAGGGCGCGCAGCCCTTCGAGGAAACCGGGCTGCGGAGCAACGCACCCCATGTTCCCGGCAATCGGCTCAAGAATAATGCAGGCAATCTCACCCTTGTTGGCTGCGGCCAGCGCCTTGACTTCGTCAAGACTGTTATAAGTAGCGGTCAGTGTGTATTTGGCGAAGTCAGCCGGAACACCGGGAGAGGTCGGTACACCGAAGGTCGCAGCGCCGCTGCCGGCTTTAACCAGCAACGAATCGGCGTGGCCGTGATAACAACCATCAAATTTCAGGATCTTGTCGCGACCGGTGTAGCCGCGGGCCAGACGGATCGCACTCATGGTCGCTTCTGTTCCGGAAGAGACCATGCGCACCATTTCAATATTCGGGTACGCCTCGCGCACCATTTCGGCGAGGATAATCTCGCGTTCGGTCGGCGCGCCGAAGGAAGCACCACTGATTGCAGTCTGTTGAATCGCCTCGACAACCTTCGGATGACAGTGCCCCAGGATCATCGGTCCCCAGGAGCCGACATAATCGATATAACTGTTGCCATCGGCATCGTAAATGTGCGATCCGGCAGCTCTGCTGATGAAGATCGGGTCACAGCCGACGGATTTGAAGGCGCGAACCGGGCTGTTGACGCCCCCGGGAATTATCTTTTTAGCCTGAGCGAACAATCGGGATGAAATCTGATGATTCATGGGGCTCCTCGTACTGTTTGAATGTGTTATAAGTAGAGCGCCTGATTATCATAGGCATCTTGAGTTGTCAAGAAACGCCTCCTCTGCTCTACTGATAAAAAAGGGAGTTTTCCGGCAATAATCGATTCAGTGGACGGACGAATTATTTGACAAGCAGGACGCTTCTGTTTTAAAAAGCTTAACCATCCTGGTTTCAGTCTGCAGCAAAAGGAGGACTTTGCAATGGCCGATCTGCTCCTCATCCTGGTCAGCGCCATTTTCGTCAACAACTTCGTC